>CAXTWM010000020.1:0-24614 GCA_964247915.1 uncultured Armatimonadales bacterium
CGATTGACGTGCGGCTCCAGCGCGACGTCCTCGCCTACAAGCCGACCGTCGTGACGGTCATGCTCGGCATGAACGACGGCGGCTACCGTGCCTTCGACCAGGGGATCTTCGACACCTACACCCAGGGCTATACGCACATCCTGGACACCGTGCAGGGGGGCGCGCCGGGCGTCCGGCTGACGCTGATACAGCCGTCGCCCTATGACGACGTCACGCACGCCCCGAACTTCCCCGGCGGGTACAACGCCACCCTGCTGCGCTACGGCCAGTGGGTGCAGGAGACGGCGGCGAAGGACCACCAGACGGTCGCCGACCTGAACACGCCCGTCACGGCCATGCTGCAAAAGGCGAACGAGGCGGACCCCACGCTGGCCCAGAAGATCATCCCGGACCGCGTTCATCCCAGCCCCGCCGGGCACCTGATCATGGCCGAGGCTCTGCTGAAAGCCTGGAACGCGCCCGCGCTCGTGACCAGTGTTCAGATTGACGCCGCCCGTCGGCGCGTGGTCCGGGCGGCAAGCACCGAGGTCAGCGAGGTGAGGTCCGGCCCCACCCTCGCCTGGACACAACGCGACAACGCCCTGCCGCTGCCGGTGGATTGGAGCGACCCGACGGTCGCCCTCGTGCTCAAATCCTCCGATTTCACGGACGCGCTCGATCAGGAACCGCTTCAGGTGACGGGGCTGAAGCCCGCCGCCCGCTATACCTTAAAGATTGATGGGAAAGAAGTCGGGGATTTCACGTCGGAGCAGCTTGCTCAGGGGATCAACCTGGCCCCGCTGCCGACGCCGATGGCGCAACAGGCGCGGCGGGTGCTGGCGCGGACGTCGCAGCACAACGAACTGCATAACCTGCGCTGGCGGACGATCCAGGTGCCGCTGGGAGGCCACTCGACCGCCGTCCAGCAGGCCTTGCCACCACTGCTGGCCGCACTGGACAGCGAAGAAGCGGCGACCGTCGCCGAGAGGCACGCCGCCGCACAGCCCGTCCTGCACCACTATGAGTTGACCGCCGCGTTGCCCGCCCCGACCGGCCCCAACCTGGCGCTCGCCAAGAAGTACGTCACCAGCAGCCCCAACACCTATGGGTATGGCATCGGGGGCCTGACCGACGGGTCCTGGGAGGCCAGCGGGCAGCACACGTTCGCGACGGACGACAAAGACACGTTCCCCAAGACGGCGACCATTGATCTGGAGCAGCCAGCGCTGCTGGGCGCGGTCCTCCTGGGAGTGCCGCCTTTCGGGTCCACCAAGACGATCACCGTTGCCGTGAGCGCCGACGGCCAGAAGTACACGGACGTGGGAAGCTACGTCTTTTCTCTCCGCAGCGAGGAAAGGCATCAGTACCGGTTCCCGCCGACCACCGCGCGCTTCATCCGCCTGACCTACCCCGACCATTACACGGAGGAAGCGGGCTTCAACGCGAACTTCGTCTTCACCACCGAAGTCGAGGCGTATGGGCCGGGCGGGGCACAGTGAGTAAAGGAAAAACGGGAAGCCGAGGATGGAAAGCCGAGGATGGAAAGCCGTAGGGAGACTATGCTGAAGCATCGGCATATGATCCGGCTCTGTGCCCTGCTGTGCCTCCTGGGGGTGACGGCGTTCGGCACCGGGAGCCGGGCGGACATCACGCGAGCGACCCTTCAGCGCGGCAAGCAGGCGACTGCTCTGGTCGAGGTGGCGGACGGCAGCGGGACGGCCTTCTGCATTGATGCCGCCGGCTACTTCATCACCAATCACCACGTTATCAGCGGCAGCACCCGCGTTAAGCTGGTCCTGAATGCCGGGGAGCCAGGCCAGAAAGTGGTGGAGGCCACCGTGCTTCGCAGCGACGAGGTTTTAGACCTTGCTCTGCTCAAAGCCGACGGCAGCGGCCCCTGGCCGATGCTCCCACTGGCGGCGAACAGCGGGGGCCTGTATGAGACCCTGCCGGTGACGGCCTTCGGCTTCCCCTTCGGGAAAGATCTGGCCGAAGGAGCCGCGCAATACCCGACCATCAGCGTCAGCACGGGCCGCATCACGGCGCTTCGGCGTGAGCACGGCGCACTTCAGGACATTCAGCTCGATGCCTCGCTCAACCCAGGCAACTCCGGCGGCCCCGTGCTTGATGATCAGGGCCGAGTCATCGGGATCGTCGCTGCCGGCATTCCGGGAGCCGCGCTGAACTTCGCCATCCCGGTCGAGCACCTCCTGACGCTGCTCGCAAAGCCCGCGATCACGCTGTCTCCCGGAGCCATCGCCGCGCGTGACGCGCATCAGGCGACGGCTTTCCACATCCAGGTCCTGACCTGGAATGGACACGAGGCGGATTACAGCGTGCGGCTGACCCTGGACCATACGCGGACTGCGCCCGCCCATGCCGCCGGGCCGCACGACTACGTCGCGACGGCCATCCCTGTGCTGCCCCTGCCGGACCCGCGTGACTTGCGTCTGACGATCACGGGCGGCAACGGCACCGTGGTCGCGACGACGAAAGACCGCACCGTCAGCGTCGGCACGCACCGCGTCCGTCTGAGCGAAATCCAGGCCATTCATCTTCCTGCGGTTCTTTCCCGTTCCCAGGCGGAGGAGGCAGCGGTGACGCTCCGGGACAGGACGTTACTGTCAGGCCCGCTCCTGGATCTCCAGTCGGTGCCCGTGTTCCTCAACGGCATCCCTGCGACCCTGGATCTGAGCCGGGCGACCGTGGATCAGGAACGGACCATTCACATCGCCGAGGCCGCTCCGCCGCCCCGCGTCGTTCCCTTCCGCGTCGCCGTCATGAAGGGAGGGGCTTTGGCGGGTGATCTGTCGGGCACCCTGCGGATCGAAGACGTTCCGCTGACGACGCCCCCGACGCTACAGACAGCCGGCGGCCCCCTCTCGTTCCAGCCACCCGTCGTTCTGACGTTTCCCGGCGAGAAAGGGTATCCGTTTACCCTGGTCGCCGATCTGGACGCGGACGGGCATCAGGACATTCTCACCTTCCTCGGCTCCAGCCTCGTCGTCCTGTATGGACGGGGCGATGGGCAGTTTGACCGCGTTTCGTACCCATTGGGGGACGGGGAACTGTCCCACATCGCCGTCGCCGACCTGAACGACGACGGGCGAAACGATGTCGTCATCAGCGGCGGCGATGCGCTGCGGGTTCTGCTGAGTACTGGGCACCGCATGTTCGCGTCTCCTATCCGTTACGCCGCCGGGCAAGCCTCCGCCGCCATTGTGTTCGGCGATTTCAACCACGATGGCGCGCTCGATCTGGCGACGGCGTGTGACCACTCATCGAACATGGCGGTGCTCCTCAACCACGGGGACGGAACCTTCGGCCCTGCGACCTATTTCCCCGCCGGGCAATATCCTGTGGGGCTGGCGTGCGGCGATTTCAATGGCGACGGCAACCTGGACCTGATTGTGTCCAGTTTTTACTCACGCAATGCCATGGAGTATCTCGGCGACGGGCAGGGCGGCTTTCATGCCTCCCAAGCCAGTCCCGAAGTAGGAGGCGGCGAACTCGTGGCGGCGGACTTCACCGGGGACGGTCATCTTGACCTGGCCGGTCTCGACTACTGGGGCAGCGGATTGGGCGTCGCGCTCGGGGATGGCCGAGGGAACTTCGTCAGCAGTCGCTATCCCGCCGGTCAATATCCGAGCCAGATGCGGGTGGCCGACCTCAACGGGGACGGGATTCCTGATCTGGTCTTCGGGAACCAGGGCACCAACTCGTTCAGCGTCTGCCTCAACAGCGGGACCGGGACGATGATGCCACGGGTGAGTTTCCCGACACCAGGGAACGACGTCCACACCGCCGCCCCCGGCGACTTCGCGGAAGACGGTCGGACGGATCTTGTGGTGGACGGCTGGGACGGCCATCTGTCGCTGCTCTTTAACAGCGCTTACCCCGTTCGATCCTCCCCAAGACCTCATACATCGGGCCGCCCGAAGAGCACTCCCAAGTAGCCGAGCGACAGGAAGAAAACGGCGCCTCCTCAGTTCGAGAAGCCGCCTTACTTGATCTGTGCCTGCCACTCCGGTGTACCCTGTCTTCACCGGCACGAGTTACCCTCGCTACTATTAGGAACGTGGATACAGTCTAATTGCGAACATGATGAGGTACAATCGGATGATCATATAAAAGCCATCACTGTTCCGCGTCCTGCATTGGACCTAGACCACCAGCCTGAGAATCGGCCTAACCGTCATGAACAAGATCCTCCTTTTCGTCGCGCTGCTTCTGTCGGCAGCAACCGTTTCACACGCCCAAAAACAGCCCACGGATTATGTCAACCCGCTGCTGGGCACCGCCACCTTGTGGGACAAGGCGGACCTGGGCTTCACGCCGACGCACCGGGCGTGGGGCGCAGAGGTCTTTCCCGGATCATCGCTTCCCAATGCGATGGTACAGCTCACCCCGGTCACCAAGTTTCACAGCGGCTCCGGGTATCAGTATGAAGACACGGTCATCCAGGCTTTTGCCCATACCAGCAAAGGGCATTGGAACTTATGCAACATCCCGCTGCTGCCGGCGACCGGCGACATAACGCCGGATGACTTCAGCTCGGCTTTCAGCCACAAGAACGAGTCGGCCCATCCGGGCTATTACCAGGTTTATCTGGAACGGTACGGCATCAATGCCGAACTGACCTCCACATTACGGTGTGCGTTTCATAGGTACACGTTCAAGGACGGCCAAAGCAAAAAACTCATTGCAGATCTGGCGGAGTCCAACGAAAGGGTGAGGAATCGGGATATCCATCAGGACGGCGCAATGGTATTCAGCGGCTTCCAGCAGACCGGCGAAACCATGTACTTTTATGCCGTTTCCAACCAGGAAATCAAAGGCATTGAAACACTGAAAAAGGGCGCTAAAGAAATCTCCGTTGTCAACTTTGTGGATTCCCCAAAGCCTTTGGAGTTACAGATCGGCTTCTCGTTTGTCAGCATCGCCAACGCCAAAGAGAACCTGCGGAAAGAGATGCTGGGCAAGAGTTTTTCGCAGGTGAGGGAAGAAGCGACGCGGACCTGGGAAACCCTGCTGTCGAAGATCAAGGTCTCCGGCGGCACGGACCGCCAGCGGGGGACGTTCTATTCCTGCCTCTATCGTTCGTTCCTCTGGCCCGCCCTGCGAAGCGATGCGAACGGCGACTTCGTTGATCAAGACGGGAAAGTCGTCAACAAGGGCTTCAGTTATTACACGCTCCCCTCTTTGTGGGACGACTACCGGAACAAGCTGGTCCTGCTCGGGATGTTGTCGCCCACGGTCAGCGTGGATGTGATTAAGTCCTTGATCGACAGGGGCGAAAAGACCGGCTTCATCCCCACCTTTTTTCATGGCGATCATGCCGCCCCCTATATCGCAGGAACGTATCTCCGAGGCATAAGGGGGTTCGATGTCAACAGCGCCTATCGCCTGCTTTTACGGAACGCGACCGTCGAGGGGGGCACCCGGCCTTATATCACCGAGTACATGGAGAAGGGCTACATCTCGGAGCCTGATCTGGCCCATCCCGTCCTCCAAACGAAAGCCAAGGCCGGGGTCACGAAAACGCTGGAATACTCCTATGACGACTATGCCGTGGCTCTGCTCGCCAAAGAACTGAACGACACGGACAACTACCGGATGCTGATGAAAAGGACGAGCAATTACAAAAACATGTTCGACCCCTCCACGGAACTGATGCGGGGGCGCCTGGCGAACGGGGAGTGGATCAAGGACTTCGACCCGGAGCAGCCCTACTACGAATACATGTACCGCGAGGCGAACGCCTGGCAGTCCTCGTTTTTCGCCCCGCACGACGTCCAGGGATTAATCGGCCTCTATAAGAGCAAGGAAGATTTTGAGAGGAAACTGGATCAACTCTTCTCGATCCCCTGGAAGGGCATCGAGGCCGACAACCTCACCGGCTTCATCGGACAATACTGCCAGGGAAACCAGCCCGATCACAGCTTCCCGTTCATGTATTATTTCGTCGGCAAACAGGAAAAGTCCCAGGTCCTGTTGAACAAAATCATGGACCGGTTCTATGACATGGGGAAAGACAAGCTGGCTTATGCCGGGATGGACGATGCGGGGGAGATGTCCTCGTGGTATGTGTTCAATGCCATCGGGATTTATCCCTTCTCACCGGCCGATGAGGATTACATCATTTCCGTGCCTCTGTTCGACAAAGTCCAACTAAGACTTGGGGACAAAGTCTGCACCCTGGTCAGGAAGAATGTGGGCACGAGAATCAGCAAGATCACTTATGGCAATCGTCAGATCGGCGGCTACTTTATCCCTCATCACGAACTGATCAAGGGCGAAACATTGGTCATCACGACCAAGTAGCAGAGGCGTCGGAAACGACAGAAAGCAACACCATGAATGTGAAACTTCTCGGGTCGCGGGCCGTGCTTCCGGTCGTCGGCATGGCCGCATTGGCGGGCGGCCACCCGGCGGGAGCCGCGCCGTCCGCGACGCCCTGCATGTCCGTTCTTGACCGCTTCACCGCCCCCGGCGTGCCGGCGGTCGGGCCTGCCGAAGAACCGGTTCCCTTCGGCAACCCGGACGCCGTGATCCCCCCTGATCTGCCCGGCAAGGGTCTGGCGCAGCACCCGATGCTCTACGTCGGCGAGAACTGCAACACCATGTTCCTGGTCAGCAGGGGCAAGGTGATCTGGACCTACGGCACCGGCCAGGGTCCTGAGCTGGACGATATCTGGATGCTCTCCAACGGCAACATCCTCTTCACCCGCATGAGCTACATCGCCGAGATTACGCCAGACAAGAGGGTGGTCTGGCGCTATGATTGCAGCAAAGCCACCGGCCTTGGTCACACCGAAATCCACACCTGTCAGCCCCTGGGACTGGACCGGGTCATGTTCGTGATGAACGGCCTGCCGCCGAGGCTGATGGTCGTCAACATCAAGACGGGCGCCGTCGAAGTCAATCACGAACTCCCCTCCATTCAGCCGCCCAGTCCGGGCAATATCCACCCGCAGTTCCGGCGTGCCCGCGTGACGGCGAAGGGGACGTACCTCATTTCTTTCCTGAACATGAATCAGGTCGTGGAGTACGACAAGAACTTCAAGGAGATCTGGCGCTACGCCATCACGAAGCCGTGGGCGGCGCTGCGTCTCAAGAACGGCAATACGCTCATCACCGACGAAACGGACGCCCTGACGCGGGAGGTGAACCCGAAGGGGGAGACGGTGTGGGAGTTCGACTGCAAGACCGACCTGCCGGCGCAGTACCAGTTCCTCTCCGCGCCCCAGAGCTGCACCCGCCTGGCGAACGGCAACACGATCTTCACGTCTCGCGGCAGAGGCGGGCAAGGCCCGCAGTTGATCGAGGTGACGCCGGGCAAGAAGGTGGTGTGGGTGTTGCAGGACTGGAAGAACCTCGGCGACGCGACCGCCGTGCAGATACTGGATGACCCCGGCGTCCCGGAAACCCCCGGTCAATCGGAACACTGACCGGACCAGCGTCGGAGGTCGTTAAGAGGCGCCTCGGCTTCAGCGCCACGCTCTCGACGCTTTTATCCCATACGAAAAGAAGTTACCAATGACACACTCAAGAAGGTTCTTGCTCGCCGCCGCTCTGCTCCTGAGCCTTGCCGCTCTGTTCCTGAGCGCCGACGGTCGAAGCCGCCGCGCCGGGGCCGCTCCCGCCGAGGCACCCGCCCCTGGGGTGGCCGGAGTTTACGACGTCCGTGCGTTCGGGGCGAAGGGCGACGGGACGACGCTTGACACCGACGCCGTCAACAATGCCATCACGGCGGCGGCGGCGGCGGGCGGCGGCACGGTCCGGCTGTCGCCGGGGACGTACCTGACGACCTCCGTCCATCTTCAGAGCAACATCACCCTGGAGATCCCGGCGGGGGCGACCCTGCTGGCGGCCACGCCGGGAAACGGGATCGCCTACGACGCGCCCGAATCCAACCCCACGGCCGGGAACTACCAGGACTACGGCCACCTGCACTGGCACAACAGCCTGATCTGGGGCGAGAACCTCCACGACGTTGCCATCGTCGGGAACGGCCGCATCTGGGGACGCGGGCTAGTGAAAGACGAGACCAGGCAGCCGGGGACGGGCAACAAGTCCATCTCGCTCAAACTGTGCCGCAACGTCACCCTGCGCGACTTCACTATCGCCCACGGCGGCTGGTTCGGCATCCTCGCCACCGGGCTGGACAACCTGACGATCAGCGGCCTGCGGATCGACACCAACCGCGACGGCATGGACATTGACTGTTGCCGGGGCGTCCACATCTCCGACTGCACGATCAACTCGCCCGGCGACGACGGCCTTTGCCTGAAAAGCACCTACGGCCTCGGCTTCAACCGGGCGACGGAGAATGTGACGATCACCAACTGCCAGGTCAGCGGATTCAACGAGGGGACCGTTCTCGACGGCACCTTCGCGCGGACCGTGAGAAGCCCGGCCGGTCGCATCAAGTTCGGCACGGAGTCGAACGGCGGGTTCAAGAACATCACCATCTCCAACTGCGTCTTCGCCTACTGCCACGGCCTGGCGCTCGAGGAGGTGGACGGCGGATCGCTGGAGGACGTGTCGGTCAGCAACATCACCATGCGCGACATCGTCAACGCCCCGATCTTCGTGCGCCTGGGCGGGCGGCAGCGCGCCCCCGCCGGGACGCCGATGGGGACGGTGCGGCGGGTCAGCATCAGCCATGTGACCGTCTACAACGCCGCCGCACGGGGGGCGGTGATCGTCGCGGGCGTCCCCGGCGCTCCGGTACAGGACGTGACGCTCCGCGACATCCGCATCTGGTATCAGGGCGGTGGCACGGCGGAGCAGGCGGCGCGGGTCCCCCCGGAGGACGTGAAGGGCTACCCCGAGCCGGACGCCCTGGGCGTCATGCCCGCCTACGGCGCGTACCTGCGGCATGTGCAAGGAATCACGGTGGATGGCTTCGAGACGCACTCCCTGGCGCCCGACCAGCGCCCCACGCTCTGGCTCGACGACGTGTCGGGCGCGCACTTCACCGGGCTGGACACTCAGCAGGCCCCGTCCGTGCCGATCTTCTCGCTGAAGGGCGTCACGGGTCTCCAGCTGCGCGATGTCCAGGGTCTCCCGGACAGCCGGCAGGACCACCCCGCCGATGGGAAACTGTAACCGCGATGAAACTGCATGACGCCTGGAAATTCCCTCTGCTGGGGGTTTTAAGCCTTTTCCTGACCGCAGCCTGCGTCACCCACTCAGTCGCGAGAGACGGCACTAAGTCCGCAGTCTTTGCGGCTCCAACCCCGGAGATGGTGGATGTCAGTCACGGCCCCGGCATCCCTTTCGGCGCCATCGGCACCGGCTTCTCGGTGTTTGGCAAGTACGGCTTTGTGGATGTTTATTTTGACGGCCGACATTTGAATGGCAGAGATTGGAGGATCGACCGGCCGCCGACGGAAAAGCCGTCTTTTGCCTTCCAACTCACCGAGGGAAACAAAAGCACGGTACTCCAAGAAACGCCGGTGGATTGGCTGACGAATGCCCAGACGGTTGATCAAGTGCAGGCTTACGCCGATCTGCCCAAAGGCCACTTCGTGTTCAAAAAGGCAGGCTCGGACCTCGGCCTCGTCATGACCGGCTTTTCGCCTATGGTGCCGCACGACCTAGCCAACTCCACGATTCCGATCCAGGTGTTCGATGTGACGGTGGAGAATCAAGCGAACAAGACCCGCTCATTTGAACTTGCGCTCCTGCATCGCGACGCCTTGGTGGTGCGAAACAACAAAGCGGTGCTCGTAACTCCCGCCGGGGAAACGGCTTTTGCCTGCAACGGCGGCGCTGCCGATACACACGGCGTAAGCGCCTCCCTGAGACTCGCGCCGGGGAAACGTCAGACGGTCCGCTTTTACATCGCCTGGGATTATCCCGCGATCAAAACCACTTCCTCGGCAGCGCGACAGACGTATCGGCGATACTACACCAAGCGGTTCCGAAACGCCACTCAGGTGATTGATCTTGCGATGAAATCCGCCGGTCAATGGTCCGGCGCCATTGACCGGTGGCATGCCGCTTATGACGTTCCGCCCGCGTTCAAAAGGCTTTGGTTTTCGGCGCTCTGTTCCGTCAGCACTTCCACGATCTTCACCGATGATCCTTATTTCTTCGAGCAAGAGGTTCCGCACGGCTGGGTCAACACCATGGATGTCAGCGTCTATCACAACTGGCTGTATCTGATCAACTGGCCGGAAATCGAGCGGATGGACATGGATCAATACTACCGGAGCATTCCCAGGAGCGGCAAGGACGCCGGCCTGGTTTGGCACTCTTTGTGGAACGACAGCTCGGATTACGCCGAAGAACCGACCTTCATCGGCCGCGTTTATCGCGACTCCCTCTGGTTCAACGACATGGATTGGACAGCCAAAGCCTTCCCGCTGGCCACGCTGGCGGCTAACCATGTCTATCAAGCGGATAACTATCGCTACCTGCTCCACAACCGCGTCGGCAACCAGTCTTACGACATCTGGAAGATGCCCGGCGTCAATTCCTACGTCAATGTGATGTGGGTGTATGGGCTTTATAGCCTCGGCCGGATGTCCCAAACCTTACAGTACCCCAGCACGGTCGCCGGCCGGCCTGCGGGAGAAATGTTTTCCGAAGCCCGTGAAAGCCTCGACGAGTTGCTTTGGAACAAGGACGGGCAGTATTGGAATACCTTTTTCGTTCCCACGGACCGTCCCGAGAATGCCGATGCCCTCCAGCGTACGGACGCGCAGGATACCTTCTCCGACCAGCTTTTCGGCAAATGGCTCGCCCTGATTGACCCGCAAGCCGAGAGCGTGCTGCCTGCGGAAAAAGCCCATGCCGCGCTGCTGGCGGTTTACACGAACAACCTTGTGGACGACCCGAATCAAGGATTTCGCGGCTGGGCGAACGGCATGCGGCCCGGCCACCAGCCGGAAATGCAAGCCGGATACCACTCCCGCACCTGCTGGTTTGGACCGCAAGAGGAATTGGCCTCCCTGCTGGGGGATTCCGGCGATGAGGCTAAATCGCTGGACGTTTTCCTCTCGCTGGAATCGAGCCTGCACGACAACCATTTGTTCGTGGGCGAGTGGAATAAGTCCGTCGGCCCTGACTGCCTGAGCCGCACTTTGCCCGAAGAGCCGAATAAGGACACGCCCCGCTTCCCCCCTTATCCGCGCTATAAGTCGTGCTGGGAGTATCTCATGTGCATTTTGGGCCTCAAGATGGACGCGCAGAAGTTCTACTTCAAGCCCTTCAGGACGATCGGCTTCACGCTCAATGACGTGGAACTGGCGGGGACACGCTTCACCATCAAAGTCCAGCCGGGCTGGACGAAAGCCCTTGTGAACGGCACGCCGCAAACCGGGCCGGTACGATTATCCCGGAAACAGCACACGGCGAATCTCGAATTTGTCAGATGACGCGGGTCTCTCCACACATCGCTGGAGTCCAGCACACCGGCGGTAAGAGGTTGGCGGTCATCGTATCTGTGTCGCTGACAACACGACAGTAAGGATCAAGCCATCATGACGATCAGCAGTACCAGCAGAGAGCTGTGGGATCTGGCGAAACGTAACAAAGAGGTTCTGACGCTTTCCGCCTGGTTTACCGCACAGGATGTCAACAATCTACTCACAGACGCGACGGGTTTAGAGGATGCCGTCAACTGGTGTGGGCAAAACGGCGTAACGAAAGTCTATCTAGAAGCGTTCGGGCGAGGTCTCTATGCGGATCGTAAAATACTGACAGAGGCGAAAACCAGGTTCGTGGAAGAGGGATTCGAGGTTTCGAGCGGTGTCACGACCACCAAGTTCGGAAAAGACGATTTCGGGAATCGGTGGAAAGCTCAATGCTATACCGATCCAGGGACTCAGGAAGGACTCCAGCGGATATTCGAATACGCAGCTTCCCTGTTCGATGAAATCATCATTGACGATTGGTACTTCACAAACTGCAAATGCGCGGAATGCCTGACTGCCCGCGGAGATCAATCTTGGGCGAAGTATTTCGGCGACCTGATGGTCCGCATGAGTCAGGAGCGTGTGATGAAGCCGGCCCACGCCGTCAACCCGAACGTCAAAGTCATTATCAAATTCCCGCAGTGGTACGACCAATTCCACATGCGCGGGTACGACGTGCTCCGTGAGCCGGGCATCTTTGACGGAGTCTGGGCCGGCACAGAGGCGCGCGACTTTGATTACGAGACCGGCGTGGGTTATGAGATCGGCTACAACTCTTACTTTAACATGCGATGGCTTAAGAGTCTGGGCCGGGTCGGCGGCGGATGGTTCGATTCCGGAAGAACGACCGAAAAAACATTCGTCGAGCAGGCCCGGCACACCGTACTCGGCGGCGGCCAGGAGATGATACTTTGGTGCTACAGCGAGCTGCTTCTCGAAACGAATGGCGCCGGGATGATCGAAGGGACTCCCGTCGCGAATATAAAGGCACTGAGCAAGGAACTTCCCGGATTGCTGAAACTCGCCGAAATCGTTCGTGATAAACCGATTCAGGGTGTTCACCTGCTGAAACCGGGGAACAGTGAGCCATTCGAGGAAGAATGGGTGTGCAGCTTCCTGGGCAATCTCGGCATCCCGTTCGTGCCGGCCAGCGAGATCGATGCACAGGCCGCGTCTGCCGTTTTCCCGGTGCAGGCGCTGAAAGCTCCGAACTTCCTCGGCACACTTCAGAGTATGTTAAACAAAGGCACATTGGTTGTAATAACGGACGGGCTTGCAAAAAGACTGGCCGCGCACCCGGACCTGCTTAAGAATGAAAACCTGACCGTCCTAGATGTCCAGGGCAATCCCCGAGCGCTGTTGAAACTGACCGGTGAGGAACTCAAGCCCCTCCGGGAGAAACTGCTGGCGCCGCTGGGCATGACATTTGACGCACCGAACAAAGTGGAGTTGTATCTCTTCGGGGACAGCCATTTTATTGTGGAGAATATCAATGAGGAAGCGGTGGATGCCACACTTCATCTTCCGCAGGTTTCCTGGGCGAGCGAAGCCTTGACGCTGCCGGAAGACGGGACGGGGGCGGACGTTTCAGCGAGCGGCAAGAGCGTGAAGATCCGAAATCTTTCACCAAGGACGCTCGTTGCTGTTGAGTATCGGTGATAAGAATTTATGAAAAACATGTCTTAGGAATGTTCTGTCTCTGTAGTCCCCTTTTGCCCCACACAGCATTGCCCCGGAGTAGGACACTGAACGTGGTGAGCGACTACGGCGCAAACAGCACGGGAAGACGTATGCCACCGCCCACATCCAAGACGCCATCAATGCGTGCCGCCCCGGCGATACATTGCTGACCCCGACAGGGACATACCTCAAACAAAAAAGGGCGCAGGCGAGTCAACGCCCTGCGTAACATCAGATGCCGATTATGAAACACATGAACACAAACCTCCTCGGGTCGCGGGCCGTACTTCCGCTCGTCGGCCTGGCTGCAATGGTCGGCGGCTCCCTCCCGGCGGACGCCAAACCGGCCTCGACAACGCCCTGCATGGCCGCCCTTGACCGCTTCACCGCCCCGAACGTGCCTGCGATGGGGCCGGATGAAACCGTGTCCCCCGTCGGCAACTGGACAAACGGGATCACGCCTGCCGGTCTGCCCGGCAAGGGTCTGGCGCAGCATCCGATGCTCTACGTCGGCGAGAACTACGATAAAATGTACCTCGTCAACAATGGCAAGGTGGTCTGGACCTACTCCACCGGCACCAGCTATGAATACGACGACGTGTGGATGCTTTCCAACGGCAACATCCTTTTCAGCCGGATGGACTACATCGCCGAGATCACGCCCGACAAGAAGGTGGTGTGGCGCTATGATTGCAGCAAAGCGCCCGGCGTCAATCACACCGAGATTCACACCTGCCAGCCGATTGGGCTGGACCGAGTGATGTTCGTCCTGAACGGCCTGCCGCCCAAGCTGATGGTCGTCAACATCAAGACGGGCGCCGTCGAGGTCGAGCATGCCCTCCCGTTCACCCAGCCGCCCAACCCCAATGGCATCCACGGGGAGTTCCGGCGCACGCGCGTCACCGCACAGGGGACCTATCTCGTTCCCGTCTTCGGAATGGGCTACGTCGTCGAATACGACAAGAACTTCAAGGAAATCTGGAACTACAAGATCAGGTCCCCGTGGGCTGCCATCCGCCTCAAGAACGGCAACACGCTCATCACCGATGAAGCGGACAGCCTCACGCGCGAAGTCAATCCTAAAGGGGAGACGGTGTGGGAGTTCAACTGCAAGACCGATCTGCCGGCACAGTACCAGTTGGCCTCCGCCCCCCAGAGCTGCACCCGCCTGGCGAACGGCAACACCATCTTCACGTCTCGGGGCGGCAACGGCAAAGGCCCGCAGCTGATCGAGGTGACGCCGGGCAAGAAGGTCGTCTGGGTATTGCAGGACTGGAAGGACCTCGGTTCCGCCACCGCCGTGCAAATCTTGGACGATCCCGGCATCCCCGAGAACCCCGGCGAGTCGGAGCACTGACAGCTCGATAGAAAAGCAAAAAGCGGCTCCTCATGTCGAGGAGCCGCCTTTGTTGTTTGCGCCTGCTACTTGGGAGTGAACGAGGTGCCGCAGCCGCAGCTTTTCTGGACGTTGGGGTTGAGGTACTTCCAGCCGCCTTCGAGCAGGTTGGCAGTGCTGTAGTCCAGGGTCATGCCCGAAATGAACTGGGCACTTTTGGGGTCCACCAGGACGGAAACGCCGTCCACGTCGTAGACGGTGTCGGCGGCGCGGGGGTATTCTTCCAGGGCGAGGACGTAGGACAGGCCGGAGCAGCCGCCGCCTTTGACGCCGACGCGCAGGTGGAGAGCGTCATTGCCCTTCTTGGCCCGCAGGCGCTTGACCTGGGCGACGGCGGCAGGCGTCAGGGTGACGGGGTAGGCAGCGGTCTCGGTGACGGGTTCCAGGGTGAGGGTGTCGCTCATAAATGTGTTCCTTTAGAAGAAGCCGAGTTCCAGCTTGGCTTCCTCGCTCATGCGGTCCATGCTCCAAGCGGGTTCCCAGACCAGCTCGACGCTGACGTCGGCGACGCCGGGGACGCCGCGCACCTTCTGCTCGACCTCGCCGGGCAGCGAGCCGGCGACGGGGCAGGCGGGGGAGGTCAGGGTCATCTCGATGTCCACGACGCCGTGCTCGTCCACATGGACGTCGTAGATCAGGCCCAGGTCGTAGATGTTGACCGGGATTTCCGGGTCATAAACGTCCCGCAGGGCCTCCATGACTTCGGCCTCGATGACCAGGGGATAGACTTTCGTATCGGCGACGGGCATATCAGTTACTCCGTGACGGCAGGTTCGGCCTTGCCCTGCAAAGCGTTGTGGACGGTGTGCCAAGCCAGCGAGGCGCACTTGACGCGGGCGGGATAGTCGCGGACGCCGGAAAAGACGGCCAGCTTGCCCAGGTCGTCCAGCGCCTCCTCGGAGGCTTCGGGGCCGGTGACGAGTTCGTGGAACGACTGGAACAGCGTCTCGGCTTGGGCCAGCGTCTTGCCCTTCAGTTCTCCCGTCATCAGCGACGCGGAGGCTTTGGAGATGGCGCAGCCGGAGCCGTTAAAGCTGATGTCCCGGATCGTATCGCCTTCGACGTGCAGGTACACGGTCACGTTATCACCGCACAGGGGGTTATGGCCCTGCGCGACCTGGGTGGCGTCTTCCAGAACGCCGAAGTTGCGCGGCTTTTTGTTGTGGTCCAGGATGACTTCCTGGTAGAGTTCGCGTGGGTCAGACTTCACCTTAATAACCCCTTACCCCAATAAAGCCTTAGCCGAATACTTCGATGACGGTGTGCAGGCCCCTGACCAAAGCGTCTATCTCGTCCCGCGTGTTATACAGCGCGAGGGACGCGCGGGCGGTGGCGGGGACGCCGAAGCGCCGCATGACCGGGTGGGCACAGTGCTGGCCGGTGCGGATCGCAATGCCCTCACCGTCCAAAATGGTTCCGATGTCGTGCGGGTGGATGTCGCCCAGCGTGAACGAAAACACGCTGGCCTTGTCGCGGGCCGTGCCGATCATCCGCAGGCCGGGGACTTCGGCCAGCGCTCGCTCGCCGTAGAGCGTCAGTTCGTGCTCGTAAGCGGCCAGAGTGCCCATGCCCAGGGCGTTCAGATAGTCTATCGCCGCGCCCAGGCCGATGGCCCCGGCCATGTGTGGCGTCCCGGCCTCGAACTTGTAGGGGATATCGTTGAAGGTCGTCTTTTCAAACGAAACCGTCAGGATCATGTCCCCCCCACCCTGCCAGGGCGGCATGGCCTCCAAAAACGACCGCTTGCCGTACAGGACGCCGATGCCCGTCGGGCCGTACAGCTTATGTCCTGAGAACACCAGGAAGTCGCAGTCGAGTTCCTGAACGTCTATCGGGATGTGGTAGGCCGACTGGGCGGCATCTACCAAGACCGGGACGCCCTGCGCGTGGGCCATCTCAATGACCTGTTTGACTGGGTTGATCGTGCCGAGCGCGTTGGACATGTGGACGATGCCGACGAACTTGGTTTTCGGGTTGAGCAGCTTCGCGTACTCGTCCATCAGAAGCTCGCCGTCGTCATTGATCGGGATGACCCGGAGCCGAGCGCCCTTCTCCTCGCACAGCATCTGCCAGGGGATGATGTTGCAGTGGTGCTCCATTTCGGAGACGATGATCTCGTCGCCTTCTTTGATGTTGCGCCGTCCCCACGTCTGCGCGACCAGGTTCACGCCCTCAGTGGCGTTGCGGACGTAGATGATCTCGTGGGCATCCCGCGCATTCAAGAAGTCCTTGACCTTGACCCGCGCCCCCTCATAGCCGCGCGTCGCCAGCTCCGCCAGCAGGTGGGAGGAGCGGTGGATGTTCGCGTTGTAATCCGCGTAGTAATCCGCCATCGCGTCCAGAACCAGCGTCGGCTTCTGGGTCGTGGCGGCGTTGTCCAGATACACCAAAGGCTTGCCGTGAACCTGGCGGGCGAGGATCGGGAAGTCCCGCCGTACCTGCCAAACATCATACGGCGCGGCGGCCCCCACCGCAGCGGGCCGCTCGGCGAGGGCGCTGCTCATAGGACGACCCCTTCCAGGCCACGGTCGGCCAGCAGGACTTGGTCTAGCTGGGCGCGGATGGCATCTATCTTGATGCGGCTGACGATGTCGGAGGCAAACGCATAGGTCAGCAGGGCGCGCGCCTGGTCCTGGGGGATGCCGCGCGCGCGCAGGTAGAACAGGGCCTCATCGGACAACTGCCCGATGGTCGCGCCGTGCGTGCATTTCACGTCGTCGGCGAAGATCTCAAGCTGCGGCTTGGTGTCAATCTGCGCCGTCGGTGAGAGAAGCAAAGTCTGGTTGGTCTGCTTGGCGTCGGTCTTTTGGGCGTCCTGCCGGACGAAGATCTTGCCGTTGAAGACGCCGCGCGAATGCCCATCCAGGATGCCTTTGTAGACCTCGTGGCTGTTGCAGTGGGGCATGGCGTGGTCAATGGCCGTGTGGTTGTCAATGACCTGCCGGTCATTGCCTAAATAGACACCGTTCAAGGTACACTCGATGCCCTCGCCGCCGAGATAGGCGTTGGCGTCGTTGCGGACGAGCAAGCCGCCCAGGGCGATGGAGTGGCTGGAAAAGTTCGCGCTGCGGGCGAGATGAAGCTGCATCGTGGCGACATGGTACGCCTTCAGGCTCTCGCGCTGGACTTTGTAATGGTCCAAAACAGCGCTTTCGGCGGCCACCACTTCCGTCACGGCGTTGGTGAAGTAGACCTGATCGGGCGTCCCCGAAAAAGACTCCACAACCGTCGCCTGGCAGTTCTCTTCGGCGACGATCAGCGTGCGCGGGTGCGAGACGGTCGGGCCGCCGTGGGGCGTCGAGACAAACAGCAGGTGGATCGGCTCATCTACCACCACGCCGCGCTTGATGTGGACGAACGCGCCGTCTTCCAGGGCGGCGGTATTCAGGGCGACAAACGCCTGGGAGTTGAACTGGGCGTGGCGGCCAAGATGTTCCTCCACCAAATCCGGGTAAGCGGCCATCGCCGCCGCGAGGCTGCTCACGACGACGCCGGCCGGGAAGGCGGGGGAAGACAGGTCGGCATGGAAGTGGCCGTTGACGAAGATGAGCTGTGTCCCGCCCATGCCTTCGTAGGTGTAATGCGCCAGCGTGTGCACTGTCATCCCGCTCTGCGCCTTACCCGCCAGCGTGAACGGGGTTTCGGCAATGGGCGAGACGTTGGTGAAGCGCCATTCCTCATCACGCCGGGTCGGGAAGCCGAGGGCGTCAAAGCGGGCGGCAGCCTCGGCGCGCAGGGCGCGCAGCCACTCCGGGCCGGGCGCGTCGCTGCCGCCGTCCGTGACGGTGAAGTCGCGCAGGTAGCTGTTCGTGGCGGTGATAGTTTCGGTGGTCATGGTATCTCTCTAAGCCGCGACAAGTTCAGGCTGAGACGTGGGCGCGCTGCTGCCGTCGAGCCAGCCGTAGCCCTGGGCTTCGAGTTCCAGCGCCAGTTCCTTGCCGCCGGACTTGACGATGCGCCCGCCGGACAGGACATGCACAAAGTCCGGGACGATGAAGTTCAGGAGCCGCTGGTAGTGGGTCACGACGATGATGGCCCTGTCGGGGCTTCGCAGGGCGTTGACGCCTTCGGCGACGGCCTTCAGGGCGTCAATGTCCAGCCCTGAGTCGGTCTCATCCAGTATCGCCAGCTTGGGGTCCAGCACGGCCATCTGAAAGATCTCGTTGCGCTTCTTTTCGCCGCCTGAGAAGCCCTCGTTGACAGGCCGGTTCAGCAGGCTCTGGTCAATATGCAGGACCTTAAGCTTTTCACGGACCAGTTTCAGGAACTCCATGGCGTCCAGTTCTTCCTGCCCCCGGTGCTTGCGGATCGAGTTCAGCGCGGCCTTCAGGAAGTAGGTGTTGTTGACGCCCGGAATCTCGACGGGGTATTGGAAGGCCAGGAACAGCCCTTCCTGCGCCCGCTCCTCGGGGTCCAGTTCGAGGAGGTCCTGCCCCTCAAACGTCACCTCGCCGCCGGTCACTTCATAAGCGTCGCGCCCGGCGAGGACACCCGCCAGGGTGCTCTTGCCCGACCCATTCGGCCCCATGATGGCGTGAACCTCACCGGGATTGACCGTGAGGCTAATGCCCTTTAATATCTCTTTCTCGTCCACCCGCGCGCGCAGGTCCGTGATCTCTAACAATGCCATAGTTTTCGATTTCCTCTAGGAGACCTTGCCTTCGCCCACGACGATCTTGATCTCGCGCGGGTGGCCGTTCTCGTTGGTGCCCTGCCAGTGGTGGTCCTTGCCGTCGTGCCGCCCGCCGTGCGCCTTCAGGGCAACGCCCTCGGCATTGGACTTCTTGACCAATTCCGCCGCCTTGACCTGGGCCTCCTGCTCGGTGTGCGTCACGACATCGTGGTGCTCCGGCCAGCCGCTGATTTGAATGATGTACTTGCTTGCCATGTGTGTTCTCCTAAAATGGGCCATGGGCTACAGCCCACGGCCCGCGCCGGAGGCGCCCTAACCTACGCTGCCTTCGAGGCTGACGCCGAGAAGCTTCTGGGCTTCGACGGCGAACTCCATCGGCAGCTCGCGGAAGACCTCCTTGCAGAAGCCGTTGACGATCATCGAGACGGCGTCCTCCGTCGAGATTCCGCGCTGGTTGCAGTAGAAGATCTGGTCCTCGCCGATCTTGGACGTAGACGCCTCGTGCTCCACGGTCGCCGTCGGATTCTTCACCTCGATGTAGGGGAACGTGTGCGCGCCGCAGCGGTCGCCGAGCAACAGCGAGTCGCACTGGGAGTAGTTGCGGGCATTTTCCGCGCCGGGATTGATCTTGACCAGACCCCGGTAGGTGTTCTGACCCTTGCCCGCCGAGATGCCCTTGGAGACGATAGTGCTCTTGGTGTTTTTCCCCAGGTGGATCATCTTGGTGCCGGTGTCGGCCTGCTGCCTGTTGTTGGTCAGGGCAACCGAGTAGAATTCGCCGACCGAGTTGTCGCCCTGCAAGATGCACGAAGGGTACTTCCAGGTGATCGCCGAGCCGGTCTCGACCTGCGTCCAACTGATTTTGGCGTTGTCGCCCTTGCAGATGCCGCGCTTGGTGACGAAGTTGTAGATGCCGCCCTTGCCCTCTTTGTCGCCGGGATACCAGTTCTGGACGGTCGAATACTTGATCGTGGCATCCTTCATGGCGACCAGTTCGACGCAGGCCGCGTGGAGCTGGTTCTCGTCGCGCATCGGGGCGGTGCAGCCTTCCAGGTAGGAGACATACGCGCCCTCGTCGGCGATGATCAGCGTCCGCTCGAACTGACCCGTGTTGGCGGCGTTGATGCGGAAGTAGGTGCTCAGTTCCATCGGGCAGCGGACGCCCTTGGGGATGTAGCAGAACGAGCCGTCGGTGAACACGGCGGAGTTTAGAGTCGCATAGAAGTTGTCCGAGTACGGAATGACCGAGCCGAGGTACTGGCGGACCAGCTCCGGGTGGTCATGCACGGCCTCGGAGAACGAGCAGAAGATGACCCCCATCTCGGCCAGCTTGCCCTTAAAAGTGGTCGCGACCGAGACGCTGTCGAAGACGGCGTCCACGGCGACGTTCGAGAGCCGCTTCTGCTCCTGGAGCGAGATGCCCAGCTTGTTGAAGGTTTCGAGCAGTTCGGGGTCCACTTCGTCCAGGCTGTTCAAGACCTTCTTGGGCTTGGGGGCGGAGAAGTAGGCGATCTTCTGGTAGTCCACGGGCGTGACCCGGACGTTGTGCCAGAGCGGGTCTTCCATCGTCAGCCAGTGGCGGTACGCCTTCAGCCGCCATTCCAGCAGCCACTCCGGCTCGGCCTTCTTGGCGGAGATCATGCGGATGACGTCTTCACTCAGGCCGACGGGGACGGTATCGCTTTCGATCTCGCTGACGAACCCGTATTTATATTCCTTGCTCGCGAACTCTTCAATGGTATCGGTCGCCGTACTCATGGTCGCTCCTCGCACTTCTAAAGGCACACTTTGGATCGCCGGCTAATGCCGACTAATCTTGTCGGATATAGTGTACCCAGAAGCCCAGCAATTTGTCAATGTTTTGGAGGAGCGAATACGTCTGCGGGCCAGGCGAGTCGGAGTGGGCCGGGGTCATCCCGGCGCCGGGTCTGGCTCGGGCTTGGCGGGCGGCGCGGGGGGGATGACAAAGGCAGGGTAGCAGACTTTGAGGGTATTAAGGTCGCGGCTCGTGACGGCGCTGGAGGGGACAGGCAGGTCATCGGCGGCGGAGCGGGTCAGGACGGCGTACATGAGGTCGGCGGGGTCGTCGCTGTGGCCGTCAATGCCGAGCGCGTGCCCGAACTCATGGGCGGCCGTCGCCTGGAGGTCGGCGGGGGTGACGTCCGTCGTCGCCAGCACGATGCTGGCCGACTTCAGCGTCAGCGTGAGGAAGGAGACGGTCGTATGGCCGCACGAGCCGCCCTGATCGGGAACGCTCTCATGGGGCAGGAATGTCACCGTGACCTCCGCCAGCGCCGGCTTGGTCACGACCTGGTAGTGGACGAAGTCCTTGGTGGCGTGGACCCACTGATCAAATCCGGCCTGGGCGGCGTCTGTCCGCTCTTTGGTCGTGAGGTCGCCCGGCGTGAAGTAGATGTGGAGTGGGAAATGCTCCCAATGCAGCAGGCGGCGGATCTCCGGGGCGTCGGCATAATTCGGGCTGGGCGCCGCGGGCGCATCCGGGGCGGCCCCGGCACAGGGCGCGGCGGGGCCGCACAGAGCGAGCAGGAGAAGAAGGCCGGGGCCGAAACGATGCGTCAGTCTGTTCACGGCTTCATTATAACGTATTTATGCTTACCCGTAAAGCATTTGTCACTTCAAAGCGCCCCGATTTCTCCGCCGTGCAGGTATTTCGCCTGCATCCCGCCAATAAGCCCGGCAATACCCTTCAAGGAGTCTTTCCATGTCCCTCCCACCGCTGGGCGCGCAGCTGATGGTCTTCGGCGGCCACCCGACCCTCAAGTACGACATTCAGACGCAGACCGACCTGATCCTGGACAGCGTCGCCGAGGCCGGCTATGCCGCCGTCGAGGGCGGGGCGCGCGATGCCGCCGCGTATAAGCGCGCGCTGGACGCGCGCGGCCTGCGCTACGGTGGCTCACACGTCCTCCTGCCCGCCCTGCAAGACGTGACGCCCCTGATCGCCTACTTGAAGGCGGTGGACAGCCGCGACATCTGCAATTCGGGCCTGCGGGTCTGGCACAACCGGAGTGCGGACGATTACCGGGATGCCATCTCTGTTCTCAACGAGGCGGGCCGCGCCTTTCGCCGCGAGGGCATCCACCTCCACTACCACCACCACGATTTCGAGTTCGAGGCCGTCGAGGGTGACAAGACGGGCATGGACCTCCTGCTGGCAGGGCTGGACCCCGAAGCCGTGGACCTGTGCGTGGACATCGCCTGGGTGACAAAGGGCGGCTCAAACCCGGCGGCGTACCTGACGGAGCACAGGGACCGAATCGGCTACCTGCACTTCAAGGACTTCGACGCCGACGGCTGGTGCGAGCTGGGCCGGGGGCAGGTGGACATCGGCTCGGTCATGCAGGTGCTCCCCGATCTGCCCGGCATCCGCTGGGTGATGGTCGAGCAGGACACGACGCGCAACGACCCGCGCGAGAGCATCGCCATCAGCCGCCGCTACCTGCGCGACACCTTCGGGTACTAAATCCGATGGTGTTACTCTGGTTGTGTCCGTTGTGACGTTGCGCTGAACTTTGTTACAGGCCCGCCTGGGAAGCGGTCAAACCGGCGGGGGAAGTTGCGGTCCCGTCGCGGGAGCCGGACCCAGACCAAGTTCTCGCAGCGGATGGTGAAGGCGCGGCCATAGTGAAACAAGAGGCTGTGTTCGATGCGTCCGTCCTCGGTCATGTCCAGCTCGTGGCGGAAAAGGTCGGACTCGTGTCGCCAGGCGTGCAGCGTGGTCCGTGCCACAAGCGCCAATGTCTGCTCATCTTCGGGCGTGATCTCGGCCCCCAGGTAGGTCAGAACCAGATCATAGTAGCCGATGCCGATGTACCCAGCCCGCAGGGTGAGCGAGAGGACTCGCCGGGCGCGGTTGTGCCGGACCTTGACGACCAGCGCATCCTCCACGCCCTTTAACCACGCCAGCGTCAGTACGTCCGCAGGCAGAACGCTTTGCATCTCCTCCAGGTGGTGGATGTACTGATGATCAACCGACCAGTCCCGATCAAAGTTGTCGTCTACGGCCTGATACCAATCAAGCGTGAAGTATTTCATCAAGTTGCCGCCTTTGGCATCGCGCCAGCCGTCCCCCAGAGCCACTCAAACCGCCCCACGACCTCATTGTTTGACAGGTCTAACTCTGGGCGTTTTTTGGCTTCATCGTAGTATTCGTGCCACATCTCTTGCGGCTTCTGACTGCCTTGAACGGGTCGCCCGTCTGAGTCATAGTCCGTATGCAACCCGACCTTCTCGTGAAACAGACGATGGTTCGCTGCCTCCTCGGCATACTGCGCCTCGCTCAACTGGATTACGAGAAACTTACCGTACCAGTCCTTCCATCTCCCGCTGTCATCTTCTCCATAAATCTGAAACCAGTGTGGCTGCGCCGAGTAGAGCAGGACACCGGAACGTGGGCCGTCCCAGTATTCGTTGTGCCAGAGCACCCGCAGCAGATTTTCATCTATGCGGGGCAACTGCATCAGGCAATCGTCCGACAAGTCAGCTAATCTCAACAGTTGCCTCCAAAAGTACTCGGCGTCTGTTAAGCGCCCGCCTGCCATTCTCCTGCCTGATTCTATTCCCGCGCAGGCAGACCCGAAAAGCAGGACTCCGCCGCAGGGAACGCCAATAACACCCCACGTTCTTTGTTGGGAGGTACTCTGTGGAGAAGTTGATCAAAGCCAAAGTCGAAGCGGGCCGCGTGGCGATCCACTGGCTCGGCCAGAGCGGGTTCGCCTTCAAGAACCATGCGGGCGATGTCCTCGTCGTGGACCCCTATCTTTCCGACAGCGCCAACGCGGACGGCAACGCCGCCCGGCTCGTGGATGTCCCCGTCCGGCCCAAAGAAGTCAAGCTGGACTACCTGTTCCTGACGCACGACCACCTGGACCACACGGACCCGCATTCCGCCCCCGCCATCGCGCAGGCCAACCCCGATGCGCCCGTCATCTGCCCGCCCTCCTCCTGCCATCACTTAACCAAGCTGGGCGTGCCGTCCACGCAGATCACCACGGCCATGCCGGGGCAGTCACTGGCCTTCCCGAACTTCGTTGCCCATGTGGTCGCCGCCGAGCATTCCGAGGACAGCGTGGGCTTTGTCTTTGAGTTCGGCAACGAGGGCAGCAACTCGGACACGGTCTCGGTCTACATCACGGGGGACACGGAGTATAACGACGGCCTGGCCGCCGCCGTGGAGGAGTACGGGCCGGAAGTGCTTCTGGTGCCCATTAACGGGCGCTGGGGCAACATGGGAGCCGCCGACGCCGCCAAGCTGGCCGCACAGGTCGCGCCGCGCGAGGTGATCCCGATGCATTACGGGATGTTCGCCGAGAACACCGCCGACCCTAACGAGTTCGTCTCCGCCCTGGCGTCGGCGACCGATTCCAGCCCGGACATCGTGCCGGTCGTGATGAAGCACAACGCCTGCCACATCTACTGCCCCGCCGAGGCGGTCCAGGGCAAGCACGCCAAGACGGAAGCCCGCGCGGCGCGGGCG
>CAXTWM010000021.1:0-24545 GCA_964247915.1 uncultured Armatimonadales bacterium
CCGGTGCCTCGTGCGCGGCGGCGGCCAGGTCGGCGGCGCGGCGGGCGGGGATGGGTTCGTCAACGAGCAGTGCCTGTGGGAAGGCAACTGCTGGAAGCCGATCAACCGGGGCTGGGACGCGGGCGGAGTCAAGCAGGCGGTCCTCAACGGCGGCCTGTTCCGCCAGTGCGTGTTCCGGCGCAACGGCGGGCCGGGTCTGTGGTTCGACATTGACATGCGCCACGTCCGCGTGACGCAGTGCGTCTTCCAGGAGAACGAGGGCAGCGGCCTGATGATCGAGATCAGCCGCCACAACCAGGTGGACCACTGCCTGGCCGTCGGTAACGGCGTCGGCATAGTCGGCAAGCCGGGCGAGGGGGACTGGGCGACGGGCGGAATCCTGCTGGCCGAGAGCGAGGACTGCCTGGTCACGCACGACACCTGCGTCGGCAACAAGGACGGCATCGCGTTCCGCGAGCAGGGGCCGCGCCCGCTGGACACGCCGGACGGGAACATCCCCTACCATGACACGCGCGATGTGGTGACCGACAACCTCTGCGCCTCGAATCACGGCTACCAGATCGGCCTGTGGTACGACAACGGCTTCTTCGGCCGGCACCCCGCCGAGATGAAAAAGTACCCGACGGAAGCCGCTTACACGGAAGCCATGAGCGCGACGCCCGACAAGGTCTCCGACCCGACGAAGCAGGACATCACGATTGACCGCAACCTCTACTGGCCCGCGCCGGGCAGGCCCGTGGCCCTGTACGGCGTCCCCTGGCGCGTCCGGCATCAGGAGTTCGCGCGGCTGCCGGACTTCTCGGCTCAGACGGGCTTCGACGCGCACAGCCGGGTCGCGGCCCCGGCGTTCACGGACGCGGCTGGGGGCGACTACCGCCTGAAGCCAACCCTCCCAACGCGGACGGTGACAGCGGGGTGGGGAGATGCCCCGGCCAACGTGGACAGGTGGATGGCGGCGTGGCTGCCGAAGTGGATGAGTGGCGTGCGGTGAGGAATTCCCCCGTCACGGAAGACAGGGCACGATGAATCGCGCCCCTACGCGAAGCCTGGGGTGCTAAATAGACTCCCCGATGTGCAGGCCGCACTCGCGTTTCAGGCCGAAGAAGCGCGTTTCCTCCTCGGTCATGTCTGCGCCGAGCGGGCGCGAGGTCTGGACGTCGCCGATGGAGACGTAGCCCTGATCCCAGAGCGGGTGATACGGCAGGTCGTGGCGCGTGAGGTACTGGTGGATGTCCTTGTTCGACCAGTCATAGATCGGGTGGACCTTGACGCGCCCGTCCTGAACGGCCAGCGTTTCCAGACCCGCCCGCGTGGACGACTGGGACCGGCGGAGGCCCGTGATCCAGGCAACAGCCCCCAATTCGCGCAGGGCGCGGCCCATCGGCTCCACCTTGTTGATCTCGTTGAAGCGCGTGATGCCCTCGACCCCTTCCTCCCAAAGCTTGCCCCACCGCGCCTCCTGCCACTCGCGGCTGATAGGCGACTGGTAGACCTTCAGGTTCAGCCCCAGGCGCTCCGTCAGCTCATCCGCGAACCGATACGTCTCGGGGAACAAATACTGCGTGTCCAGCAGGACGACCGGGATGTCCGGCCATAACCTTGTGACCATGTGCAGCAGCACGGCCGCCTGCGCACCGAAGCTGGAAGACAGCACGATGTTCGGCTTCCAGCGGTCCAGCGCCCAGGCGACTCGCTCCTCGGCGGTCGCCGGTGCGAGGGTTTGGTTGGCGACTTCGATGTCTTCAATCAGAGCGTTCATGTTTCTTTAATGCCGGGTAGCGGCCAGACGGTTCCCCAAGAGCCGAGACGAGCAGGGATACTCTCAAGGGTAATCCTTGCGGTACATGCACACGTCCTCGGCCACGCGGAACCCGACAGATTGGTAGAGCGCCAAGGCTGCGTCCCGCTGGTTGTCGGTCTCCACGAAGACCTGTTCAGAGCCGAGCGCGTGCAGGCGCCCCAGCCCCTCCTGCAGCAGGGCGCGTCCCAGCCCCAGACCGCGAAAGGCGGGGTCTACCCCCAATGGCTCGATCTGCCCGCTCGGCAGGCCGTCCCTTCCCGACGGGGTGAACCAGCAGACGCAGAAGGCCGCCGGCCGACCATCCGGCGCGACAGCGACAAGATCAAGTTCGGGGACGTACTCCGGGCGCTCGGTCGTGCGCCGCCGCCACGGCTCGGTCATGGCCTTGCTACCGAATGCCGCTTGGTGGAGCGCCACATACGCCCCCACTTCGGAAACACCCGCCAGAGGACGGATCGTGAAGCCCGCCGGCAGGAGAGACGCGGGGACTGCCTCGACGGCGGGACGCATCAGGAAGACCTTCGACCAGGAGTTATCGCCCACATCGCCCTGATCGCTGAACCCCACCGCTTCGAGTTGGCGCCGCCGCTCGTCCTGCCGACCGAAGACGTTGACGAACCACATCGGGTGGCCGCCCGGCGTGCGGCACGTTTCCGCCGCGCGCCCGTCGGCCCACGCCAGCAGGCGCCGGTGCGTATCCAGGGGCGCATCGGGGTGGCAGGCGTAGTCAACCGTCCAGAACGGCGTTTGCAGCGCGGCCCACGCCGCCAGCCCCCCGCGTGCGTCCACCCACAGGGCGACATTTTCGGGCACGTCAAAGGCCCACGAACTGAGCCGGTAGGGCAGGTCAACGACGTGCAGGTTGTCTTCAGGGCAGGCATAAACCAGCGCCTGCATCAAAGATTTGTCCGTCTCGCCCTGATATTCCCGCTGTTGGAGACTCATCTCGTCCCTCAAACCTTGATGGCGGCCAGCCGCTCGGCGTCGGCGATGGCCCCCTCCCAGCCGCCCTCGGTGTCGCCGTCTTCGATGCACCACCAGGCCGACAGCACGGCCTGGGAGACGGCCCAGCCGCGCACCCGCGCGGGGTCCAGCGCCAGTTCCTCGGCCAGCCGGTGCAGGCGGCGCTCCAGGAGACGTGCGGGGTTCCGGTGCGCGTGCCGATCCGGCCATAAATTCCGCAGCAGCGCGCCGACCTCGTAGGCCGGCTCGCCGACGACTCCTTTGGGGTCAATCGCCAGCCAGGGCTGGCGCTCGGCAGACAGGATATTGTCGTGGTGCAGATCCCCATGCAGCAGGACGGGCGGCGCGCTGGACGCCAGAAGCTCGGCAAACAGCGCCTCGGCTTCCTCTACCTGGGCGGTCGGCAGCGGGCCGGTGCCGCCGCCGAAGCGCGCCCGCAGGCGGGCGAATCCCTCCCCCCAATCGGCTACCGTGGGGAAATCGTGGCCGGGCGGCGCGGGACGCCGCAGGCCGCGCATCACCGAGGCGGCGATGGTCGTTGCCTCGTCATCGTGTGCCTCGTCGGCGCGATCGGTCAGGACTGCCCCCGGACGAAGCCGCTCCAGCAGCAGCAGGCCCGCGTCGGGGTCCGAGGCCAGCAGGTGGACGCTGCCCCGGCCGTCGAAGACGCGCAGGGCGGCGGTCTCGCTCCGCAGTTCCTTGTTCGGGACGCCGGCTTTCAGCACCGCCTCGGTTCCGTCCGACATCACGGCGAGCGCGACGTAGTTGAACGTGAGGTTGGAGTATGGCGCGGCCAGCGTCAGCGACCAGCGCCGCGCGCATTCTTCCAGCAGGGCGGGCAAGGTCGCCAGCCACTCCCGGCCCGGCTCGCCCCAGGTGGCGCGCACCGTCTTCACGAACCGCTCCGACAGGGGCGCCCCGGTTTCCGCCATGATGGCGCCTCCCTATTCGTCGAGTGTGCCGAAGGGCAGGCCGGCGGGCATGGCGGCGGGGCGCTCGTAGGGGGTGGACAGCGTGTACGCCTGGCCGGTCCGCGACGAGTCCAGGAAGCCCTGCATGGCGTCCAGGACGGTATACGCCTGCTCGCCGCTGGCCCGGTGCGGGCGGCCCAACCGGATGGCGTGGGCCATGTCGGCGACGCCCACCATGCGGCCATACCCCGTCGGGAAGGCGGGCGGCACGTCCTCGAACCCGCCGCCCGTGTTGATCTGGACCGGCCCGTCGAAGCCGTTGGGGTCGGGGACCTTCAAGGTGCCCTCCGTCCCATAAACCGTGATCGGGAACTTGCCGTCGTACTGGGCGTGAGACGTGGCGAAGGAGGTGATGATCGTCCCGACCGCTCCCCCCGCGAACTCCATCGTTCCTACAATGTGGTCCGGGGTCGTGACCGTGATTTTTTTGCCGTGGAGCGGCTGGCTGGTGATGACTCGGTCTGGGATGGCGACCGAGGCCGCGCCGGTGAGGCGGACCAGCGGGCCGAGCAGGTTGAGCAGGGCGGTCAGGTAGTACGGCCCCATGTCGAACATCGGCCCCCCGCCCGGCTGATAGTAGAACTCGGGGCTGGGGTGCCACGACTCGTGCCCCCGGCCCATCATAAACGCGGTGAAGGCGACGGGCCGCCCGATGGCGCCGTCGTCTATCGCCTTGCGCGCCGTCTGGATGCCCGCCCCCAGGAACGTGTCCGGGGCGCACCCGACCCGCAGGCCGCGCGCCGCCGCTTCACCCAGCAGCGCCTGCGCTTCAGCCCGGTCCAGGCCCAGCGGCTTCTCGGCGTAGGTGTGCTTGCCGCTGGCGACCGCCTGCCGCGCGACGGGAATGTGCGCCTGCGGGATGGTGAGGTTGAGGACGATCTCGATGTCGGGGTGCGCCAGCAGCTCGTCCACGCCCAGCGCCTGGGGGACGCCGAACTTTTCCGCCTGCGCCCTCGCCTTCTCCCCGTCCAGATCGGCGCAGGCGACGACGTCGAGGATGGGGAACACGGGGGCGTGGCTGAAATAGGCGCTGCTGATGTTGCCGCAGCCGATCACGCCGACTTTGACGGGGCTGGGGAGAACGGGTTGGGTCATGGGAGGTCCTTTGACAACGGGTTAGTGAACTCCTAATTCTCCATGACCCGCCGGATTCCTGCGCGCCCTTTCCCAATCAGGCCGGGTTCAGCGAGGCCATGTCAATGACGAAGCGGTAGCGCACGTCGCTTTTCAGCACGCGCTCGAACGCCTCGTTGACGTCCTGGATTCGGATCATCTCCACGTCGCAGGCGATGCCGCGCTCGGCGCAGAAGTCCAGCATCTCCTGCGTTTCGGCGATGCCGCCCGCGCCGGAGCCGACCAGGGACTTTCGCCCCGCCATCAGCATGACCCCCAGGAGCGGCGGGTCAATCGCGTCGAGCTGGCCGACCAAAATATGCGTGCCGTCCAGCTTCAGCGCCGCCAGGTACGGGTTGAGGTCGTGGGCGCTCGGCACGGTGTCCAGGATGAAGTCGAACTGGTTGCCTGCCGCCGCCATCTGCGCCGCGTCGGTGGACAAGATCACATGGTCCGCGCCCAGCCGCCGCGCTTCCTCCTCCTTGCCCGCGCTCCGGGTGAACAGCGTCACCTCCGCGCCCAGCGCCTTGGCGAACTTCAGGCCGAGGTGCCCCAGGCCGCCTAGCCCGACGACGGCGACTTTGTGGCCCGGCCCGATCTTCCAGTGCTTGAGGGGCGAGTAGGTGGTGATGCCCGCGCACAGCAGCGGCCCGGCGGCTTTGGGGTCCAGCGCGTCGGGGATGTGCAGCACGAACTTGTCAGATACAATGATCTTGTCCGAGTAGCCGCCCCGCGTGGGCGAGTCGTCGTGCCGGTCCTTATCATTGTAGGTCTGGGTGCAGTTGTTCTCGCAATAGGGTTCCAGGCCCGCCAGGCACGACGCGCAGTGCCGGCAGGAATCCACCATCGTGCCCACGCCCACAGTGTCGCCCGGCTTGAAGCCCGATACATCGGGGCCGACGGCGGTGACGCGCCCGATGATCTCGTGGCCCGGCACCATCGGGTAGCTGCTCCACCCCCAGCCGTTGCGCGTCTGATGGATGTCGGTGTGGCAGACGCCGCAGTAAAGGATGTCAATGCTGACATCGTCGGGGCGCGGGTCGCGCCGCTCGAACTCCCACGGGGCCAGCAGCGTAGTCGCCGATTGTGCCGCGTATCCAGAAACATTCATGCTAACAGTCTCCTGCTGGGTGATAGGACTATCATACCCCGCCCGGCGGGCAAACCTGTGGCCGGATACTGCAAGGTTCTTGCCTGATCCTGCAAGCGGGTATACTGGGATCATGGAAAACGCACTGTGCGAGAAGCAGGCGGAACTGACCGCGCTCCTGGACCGGCTGACCGGCGCGGACGGGGCGCACCCGACCGCCATCGCTCCGCTGACGCTGCACCGGCTGTCGGCCCCCTCCCCGCCGGCCTACGGCGTCCTGAAGCCGACCTTCTGCGTCGTCGCCCAGGGCAGCAAGCTGGCCGTGCTCGGGGAGGAGGCGCACCTGCACGACTCGTCGCGCTACCTGCTCCTGTCGGTGGACCTGCCCCTCACCGCGCAGGTGGTCGAGGCGTCGCCCCAGGAGCCGTACCTGGGGTTCTGCCTTGACCTGGACCCCCGCCAGATCGGCGCGCTGCTGATGGAGATGGATGGAGTGGAGACGGATGGGGCGGGGGATGCCCCCCAGAGATCGGCGGAGAGAATCTCCGCGCGCAGCCTGTCCCTGAGCCGGACGGACGCGCCGCTGCTCGATGCCGTCGTGCGCCTCCTGCGCCTGGTGGACGCCCCGCAGGACGTCCCCGTGCTGGCCCCGCTGGCCCTGCGCGAGATTCTGTACCGCCTGCTTACCGGCGAGCAGGGCGCGCGGCTGCGCCAGATCGCCGTCCACAACAGCCTGACCCAGCGCGTCGCCCGCGCGATCGAGTGGATCAAGCGGCACTACGCCGAGCCGCTGCACATCGAGACCATCGCCCAGGAGGTGTGCATGAGTCCGTCGGGGCTGCACCACCACTTCAAAGCCGTCACCGCCCTCAGCCCGCTCCAGTACCAGAAGTGCCTGCGCCTCCAGGAAGCGCGCCGCCTGATGCTGTCCGAGGCCCTGGACGCCGCCACGGCGGGCTACCGTGTCGGCTACCAAAGCCCCTCCCAGTTCAGCCGCGAGTACCGCCGCCTGTTCGGTGCGCCGCCGCTGCGCGACATCGCCCGTCTTCGAGGCACTGCGGCGTCCCTTTCTGTTTGACAAACGGCCTGCCGCTCGGCTATACTTAGGCACTCTTTGGTATGGAGGAAGCAACGTGGCAGACCATTCGGACAATTTGAACGGCTCATCGGTGAGCGAAATCTGGAGGAAGCGGCACACGGCGGCGCACGTCATGGCGCAGGCGGTGCTGGAAAAGTTCCCCGACGCCAAGCTCGCCATCGGGCCGCCGATCGAGGAAGGCTTTTACTACGACTTCGACCTGCCCCGGCCCCTGACGCCCGACGACCTGGTCGAGATCGAGTCGCGCATGAAGCGCATCCGCAAGGACGACCTGCCGCTGACGCGGGCCGAAAAGCCGCGCGACGAGGCGACTGCCTTTGAAGAGGCGCGGGGGCAGTCTTACAAGGTCGAATTGATCCGTGACCTGCCGGAAGGCGAGGCGATCTCGTTCTACACGCAGGGGCCTTTCACCGACCTGTGCCGGGGGCCGCACGTCGAGAGCACCGGCCAGATCGGCGTCTTCAAGCTGGACCACACGGCGGGCGCGTACTGGCGCGGCGACGAGAAACGCCCCCAGCTCCAGCGCATCTACGGCGTCCTGTTCGACACCCAAGAAGAACTGGATGCCTACTACGTCCGGCTGGAAGAAGCCAAAAAGCGGGACCACCGCGTCCTGGGCAGGCAGCTCGGCCTGTTCGCGTTCAGCGAAGACATCGGCCCCGGCATCCCGCTGTTCCTGCCCAAAGGCGAGATCATCCGGCACACGATGGAGACCTACGTCCGCGACTTGCAGACCCGCTACGGCTACGAGCACGTCTGGACCGGGCACATCGCCAAAGAAGACCTGTACCGCAAGTCCGGGCACCTGGACAACTACGGCGACAAGGTCGCGGGCGGCATGTTCCCGCCGATGGTGGACCCCGGCGGCGACCGGATGCGCCTGAAGCCGATGAACTGCCCGTCGCACATGACGCTGTTCAACACCCAGATGCACTCGTACCGCGATCTGCCCCTGCGCTACGCCGAGTTCGCGACGCTGTACCGCTACGAGAAGAGCGGCGAGCTGAACGGCCTGACCCGCGTCCGGTCGCTGACCCAGGACGACTGCCACATCTTCTGCACGCCGGAGCAGATCGAGGGCGAGTTCACGCTGGCCCTGAAGCTGATCCGTGAGACGCTGCAACGGTACGGATTCACGGACTACTACGTCCGGCTCTCCCTGCGCGACGACGACCCGGAAAGCAAGTTCGTCCGCGACGACGAAAAGTGGAACCTGGCTGAGAACGCCCTCCGGGCGGCCCTGGATGCCAACAGCGTGGAGTACGTCGAGGCGAGCGGCGAGGCGGCTTTCTACGGCCCCAAAGCGGACTTCCTGACGCGGGACGTGCTGGGGCGCGAGTGGCAGATTTCGACCATTCAAGTAGACTTCATCCAGCCCGCCCGTCTCGGCTGCTCCTACATCGGCGAGGACAGCCACCCGCACACGCCGGTCGTCCTGCACCGGGCCGTCACGGGTTCCACCGAGCGGTTCCTGGGCATCCTGATTGAGCAGTACGCCGGCGCGTTTCCCGCCTGGCTCGCACCCGTCCAAGCGGTCGTGCTGCCCATCGCCGACCGGCACCGGGAGTACGCCGAGAGTGTCAAAACGAACCTCGTGGGCGCGGGCTTCCGCGTGGAGGTGGATGGGCGCAACGAGAAGGTCGGCAAGAAGATCGCCGAGGCCGAGTCCCAGAAGGTCCCCTACATGCTCGTCGTCGGCGACCGCGACAGGGACGCCGGGAACGTCTCCGTCCGCCAGCGCGGCGGCACGGACCTGGGCGCACTCAGTCAGGCGGACTTCCTGAGCCGCCTGCGCGAAGAAACGAAGGCGTGACGAAGATGACCACCATCACACTGCCGCCGGAGATCGAGGAAACGGTGGCTCAACAGGCCCGGCGGCAGGGGACGACGACCGAACTGCTCGCGCTGGATGTTCTCCGCAGGAGTTTTCCTCCTACGGATGAGACGCCGGAAGGAAGAATAGGGACATCCCTGTTTGACCTGCTGAAAGATCACATCGGCGTCATTCACAGCAGCGAACACGTCTCCGGCGGGGCGCAGATGGCGACGGACAGCGGCAGAAAGTTTGCCGAAGGCATGGCGCGGAAAAGGCGCGAGGGCAAATTGTGACGCTGACGGATACTGGCCCACTCGTCGCTCTGCTGGATGAAGATGATGATCTGCACGCGCCCTGTGTGACGGCCTCCAGGCGCCTGCCGATGGAGCCAATGCTGACAACTTGGCCCTACTTCACCGAAGCGATGTACCTGCTCGGCGAAGTCGGTGGGCATCGTTATCAAGTGAGGCTGTGGGCCTTGCGCTCCTCCGGCGAGCTGCTGTTGCATGACCTGACGCCACCCGAGATTGACCGGATGCGAACGCTGATGGAAAAGTACAGGGACACGCCGATGGACCTGGCGGATGCGTCGCTCGTCGTCACGGCGGAGAGCCGGTCGCTCACGCGCATCTTTACCGTGGATAGCGACTTCTATGTATACCGCTTGGCCGACGGAACGGCGCTGGAGGTCGTGCGGTAGCGCCCCTGACATTTCCCGGCGAAGCATTGACATCTTTGGGCGGGATGCGCTATAATGTAGCTCGTTCGGTGTCGGCCCACGCACACCGACTTTTTCCAGTGGGTGAGGACTACAAGACATCAACAGCAGAGACTTTCGCAGGGACCCGCGCGAGCCACGGGTCAACATGAACGAGCGGATTCGCGCACGCGAGATCCGCGTCATTGACGACGACGGGGGCCAGCTCGGCATCATGACGCCGCGCGAGGCGCTCTTGATCGCCCGCGAGCGCGGAATTGACCTGATCGAAGTGGCCCCGCAGGCCCAGCCGCCGGTCTGCAAGATCATGGACTACGGCAAGTTCAAGTACGAGCAGGCCAAAAAAGAAAAAGAGTCCGCCAAGAAGCACAAGCAGAGCGAACTCAAAGACATCCGCCTGGACCCGCGCTACGGGATGCTGTCGGAGCACGACCTGCAAACCAAAGTCAACCACGCGCGCAAGTTCCTGGAGGACGGCGACAAGGTCAAGGTAACGTTCCGCTTCATCGGCGGCCAGATCCGGCACCCCGAAGTCGGGCGCGGCCAGCTCGACACCTTCCTCCAGCGCGTGGCCGACGTGGCGCAGATCGAGAAGCCACCCGCGATGGAAGGCCGCACCATGTACGCCGTCCTGACGCCGAATAAGTCCGGCGGGACGCCCGCCCCGAAGCCCGCCGCGCCCAAGCCGGCCCCGGCGGTCGCGCCCAAGCCGGCCGCCGCGCCGGATGCGCCCGCATCCGAGCCGCCGCCCGCCGCCTAGAGTTTCAAAGCATTCGGGAAGATTGAACGAACCCGGACACCCTCCGTGCGCCGGGTTCGTTGCCGTGTCACGATAAGGAAACAAGCACATGCCAAAGATCAAGACCCGCAAAACGGCGGCCAAGCGCTTCAAGCAGACCGGCACCGGGAAGCTGATGCACAACCATGCGAACCATAATCATCTGAACATCCACAAAGGCAAGGCCAACCTGCGGACGCTGACGTCGGACGTCGAGCTGTACCCCGGCAAGCGCAAAGCCATCAAGCGGATGCTGCCGAACGGCCTAGCCCATTAAGACGTTCTCAGACTGCACGAACAAGGAATAAGGAAACATGGCACGAGTCAAGCGCGGCGTGATGAAGCACAAGCGCCACCACAAGATTTTGAAGGAAGCCTCGGGCTACTTCGGCGGCAAGTCGCGGCTGTTCAAGAACGCCAACGAGCAGGTGATGAAGTCCGGGCAGTACGCCTACCGGGACCGCCGCAACAAGAAGCGCGAGTTCCGCCAGCTCTGGATCGCGCGCATCAACGCCGCCTGCCGCGCGCAGGGCGTCCAGTACAGCCGCTTCATTGCTGCCCTGGCCGCCAGCGGCGTCGAGCTGGACCGCAAGGTGCTGTCCGAGATGGCGATCAGCGACAACACGGCCTTCAACGCCCTGGTCGCGTCGCTGAACATCACGGTCGCCGCGCCGACCCACAGCCTGGTCGCGGCTTCCTAGGGCCATGACCGCAGCGGAGCAGCTAGAGCAGGTCGCCGTCGAGGCGCGGGCCGCCCTGGCGGCGGCGGCGACCACGACGGAGGTCGAAGTCGTCGAGGGGCAGTATCTGGGGCGCAAAGGCCAATTGACGGGCCTTTTGCGCCTCGTCGGCACCCTGCCGCCCGATGAAAAGCCGCGCTTCGGCCAGTCCGTCAACGCCCGCAAGGACGAGCTGACCGCCCTGCTCGATGAAAAGCGTTCCGGGCTGGCCGCGCAGGAGCGCGCCGCACGGCTCGCCGCCGACGCCGTGGACGTGACCCTGCCCGGTGCGGCTTTCCCGCGCGGGACGCAGCACCCGATCACGCGCCAGGCGCAGGCCGTCAAGGACGCGCTGGTCAGCATGGGCTACCGCTTCGCCGAGTGGCCCGACATCGAAGACTACTACTACAACTTCCAGACCCTCAACTACCCGCCCGACCACCCCGCGTTCGACGAGCAGATGTCGTTCTATGTGGACGCCACGCACCTGCTGCGGACCCAGACGACCGCCTTCCAGGCCCACGTCATGCAGGCCCAGAAGCCGCCCATCCGCGCCGCCACCCTTGGCAAGTGCTACCGCTACGAGGCCGTGGACGCCACCCACTCGCACACCTTCCATCAGGTAGACATCCTGGCCGTGGACGAGGGACTGACCCTGGCCGACCTCAAAGGCACTTTTGCCGAACTGGTCCGCCGCCTGTTCGGCGACGTTGAGATCCGCTTCCGCCCCGACTTCTTCCCCTTCGTCGAACCCGGCGTCGAGGTCGCCATCCGCTGGGGGACGGGCTGGCTGGAACTCGGCGGCGCGGGCATGGTCCACCCCAACATCCTGGACGCGATGGGCATTGACTCCGAACGCTACACCGGCTTTGCCTGGGGCCTCGGCATAGACCGGATGCCGATGGCAAAGTACGGCATTGACGACATCCGCCTCTTCACTGAAAACGACCTCCGCTTCCTCCGGCAGTTTTAACTGCTTAACTACTGCTGCTCATGCACGGGTTCGTGCGGACGGTAAATCAAATGGCAACCTACAAGCAAATCCAAGAAGATGTTCGCAGCCTTCATGGGCGAGTAGTTAAGACCTGCTGGATCGCTCATGTCAAAGAGTTAAACGGGCTGGCTCCCCGGCAGTCGCCGAATCGCATATCTTCAAACAGTCGTGAATTCCCTTGCCCCGATGAGATCAGGCCTATCATAGAACAGTCTATGCGTCGGCTGGGAATGTTGCCTTAGAATCCTCAGTCAGTTTCCCTAGCAGTAAGTTTTACAGCATATTCAGGGGCCGAAATGAACCCGGCCATCGTGGTACAATGAGTTGTGGAGGCAGCGTTATGGACACAACTATTACTCTTAACAAAGCACCGATGACTGACGCCGAGTACGAAGCCGTTGTTGACCAGAATCTCGCCCAACTCAAGCGGATGCAGCAAAGAATGGACGAGGAGCAACGGGAGATCGAAACGCTCAGGGCGGAAAACGACTCAATTCTGTCTGACATCATGCGAACCCTGAAGGCGGTCTAGCGATGTGGCAAAAGTTCGCTGAGTTCACAAAACAGCTAATCAACTTCGGGGAAACGCTACAGCAGAACAAGACGGAAATCAAGGAGCTTCAGCGCGAAGTGCGCCAACTGAACACCGCCGTGCAGCTTTTGGCGCGGGAGATGCAGCATATCCGTGAGAATGAGGCGCATGAGCGAGAGAAGATGGCGTTGCGCCTGGAAAACACCTTGCTGAAGATGGAGAAGCGATTGTCTGCCCCCAGGAATGAAGACGCGGAATGAAGCTCCCGATTGAATGGCTCCGAGAGTTTGTGGACACGTCGCTGAACGACGACGCGCTGGCGGCGAAGCTGACGATGGCCGGGCTGGAGGTGGAGGAGACGACGCCGTCCGAGGACGGGCCGGTCTTCCACACCAAGATCACGCCCAACCGGGGCGACTGGCTTTCGGTCGTCGGCACCGCCCGCGAGGCCGCCGCCGCGCTGGACCGGCCTCTGGGCTGGCAGCCCGCACCTCTGCCGGACGAGAACCCGGACATCCGGCGCTGGGTGGGCGTCCGGGTCGAAGACCCGGCCCTGTGCCCGCGCTTTACGGGCAAGCTGATCCGCAACATCGTCTTCCGGCCCTCCCCCGACTGGATGCGGAGGCGCCTGGAGGCGGCGGGGATGCGTCCCATCAACATCGTAGTGGACGTCACGAACTATGTGATGCTGGAACTCGGCCAGCCCCTGCACGCCTACGACTACGCAACCCTCCCCGAAGGGCAGATCGTCGTCCGGGCCGCACGAGAAGGCGAAACTCTGAAGACCCTGGACGGCGCGGAGCGGACGCTGACGCCGGACATGCTGGCGATCTGCGACCACGCCCGGCCCATCGGCCTGGCGGGCATCATGGGCGGGGCGGACACCGAAGTTTCCACGACCACAAGGCACATCTTCTTGGAGTCGGCCCACTTTGATGCAGGCAGCATCCGGCGGACGTCGAAGGCGCTGGGGCTGTCCACGGAAGCCTCCTATCGGTTTGAGCGGTTTGTGGACCCGCAGCTCGCGCCGCTGGCCCTGGAACGCGCCTGTGACCTGCTGGCGGAACTGGCGGACGGCGAGGTGGTTCTGGGCCGGATTGACCTGTACCCGCAGCCCGCCCGCGAGCGCGCCCTGACCCTGCGCCCGTCCCGCACGAACGCCATCCTGGGGACGGATTTGGACGAGGCCGCCATCGTCGGCAGCCTGCGCCGGCTGGGCTTGGCCGTGGGCGCGGAAAGGGAACCGCTGTCCATCACGGTGCCGACGTTCCGGCCTGATCTGGTCAAGGAGATTGACCTCATCGAAGAAGTCGGGCGCATGGTCGGCTATGAGACCCTGCCCGAAACCCTGCCCCCGGCGCGCGGGGCGGGTGGGGGAGACGAGCCGATAGGAAGACTGGCGGCCCGGCTGCGGACGGTCCTGATCGGCTTCGGCCTGTCGGAAGCCTTGACGCACTCGCTGGCCGCGCCCTCGCCCTTCGACGACTCGCGCGAGGCAGACCGCCGCGTCACCATCCGTCAGGCCCTCTCCGCCGAGCTGTCCGGCCTGCGCCAGTCGCTGGTGCCGAACCTGCTGGAAGTGCTCGCACGGAACGCCCGCCAGCGCCAGTCCGAGATCAAGATGTTCGAGGTCGGCAAAGTCTTCGCCCGAGGCGAAGCTGAAGGGCAGTACGTCGAACCACGCCGCCTCGCCGCCGTCCTGACCGGTCCTTCCGTGGACTTCTTCACGGCCAAAGGCTTGGCCGAAACTCTGGCCGCCTCGCTTTCGCTCCCCGGCCTCGCCTTTGCCGCCGAGACGCGCCCCCAGATGCACCCCGGCCGGTGCGCCTCCGTCTCTCTGGCCGGCCAGGTCATCGGTTACGTCGCCGAACTGGACCCGGCTTCGGTCAAGGCGCATCTGGACGTTCCCGCCGGTGTGGGCCGCGTGGCCGTCTTCGAGCTGGACGCCGACGCGCTGCTGGCCTACGCGGACACGACGCGCCGTTACACCGCCCTGCCGCGCTTCCCCGCCGTGTCCCGCGACATCGCCGCCCTCGTGGACGCCGTCACACCCTACGCCCTGCTGGAGACGACCGCCCGCGAGGCCGCCGATTCGGCGCTCACTGAGGCCATCGGCCTGCAAAGCGTCTACACGGGCGAGCGCGTTCCCGTCGGCAAGAAGAGCGTCGCCCTGCGCCTCACCTTCCGCGCCGCCGACCGCACCCTGACCGACGCCGAAGTGGATGCCCAGATGGCTGCCGTCGCCTCGCTGCTGGCCGAGCGCGCGGGCGCAGAGCGCCGCTGATGATTGGTGGCATGGCTGGGATAAAAAACAAATCGGGCGAAACTCTGCATCAGTTGGCCGATGCGGGGCAAGCAGTCTGCAACAACTTATTCGGGTTGTGCTTGATAGAAGCAGACTTACGTCACGCAGATTTGTTTGGGACTTGCTTGAGCGAGGCGGATCTGTCTGGGGCTGATCTTGTCGGTGCAAACTTGGGGGCGGCAGAACTGCGGGATGCGAAGTTGATGAACGCAAACCTCAGAACCGCCCGCTTCTCATTCACCACACTCTACTTCGCAAGTTTGGCAGGAGCAGATCTGTCCCATGCAGACTTCAATAACGTAGTCCTCAAAGGAACAACTCTGACCGATGTTGCTCTTGAGGGCACGTCCTTCCTCCATGTAGATTTCACTGATGCCGATCTGTCCGGTGCTGTTCTGGACCATACGCGGTTTGCGTTTTGCGACAATTTGCACAAGGCGGAAGGGCTGTCGCACATCAAGCACAACAGGCCTTCCGCCCTAGACCGACACACATTGCGCGCCAGCATTCATCAGCTACCCGACGTATTTCTGAACGGTGTCGGCTACACTGAGCGGGAAGTACGAGTGCTACGCGATCTTTACGCCTCCGAAGGTTTCTAACCGAACCAAATGCCGATCTCGATTTCGGCGTTCTCTACCGAGTCCGAGCCGTGGATCAGGTTCTGCTCGATGGTGTTGGCGTAGTCGCCCCGGATCGTGCCTGGCGTCGAGTCGGCGGGCTTGGTGGCGCCCATGATCTTGCGGCACAGGGCGACGGCGTCCTCGCCCTCCCAGATCATGGCGACGACGGGGCCGGAGCTGATGAAGCCGACCACGCCCTCGAAGAACGGCTTGCCCCGGTGGACGGCGTAGTGGGCTTCGGCCATCTCGCGGGTCGGCGTCAGCATCTTCAGCCCGGCCAGCGTGAAGCCCTTGTTCTCAAACCGGCGGATGATCTCGCCAACGAGCCGGCGCTGGACGCCGTCCGGCTTGACCATCAAAAATGTTCGTTCCACGTTGAATCTCCTCAGTTAAGGCGTTTGGGGAACTTTTCTCCCGAAAAGCCACCTTATTATAGGAGAAATCATGCACGAAAGTCAAGGAGAAACGCAATGACTCGTACCCTGCTGGCGGTCACCGCCGCGCTGCTGCTGCCCGCCGCCCTGTCCGCCGCCCCCGCCAAGAAGGCCAAGCCGACGGTCAAGCCCGCCGCCTTGGTCTGCCCCGTCACCGGCGAGACCATCGCCTCGGCTAAAGAGGCCGCCGGGTCCAGCGTCTACAAGGGCAAGACCTACTACTTCTGCTGCTCGTCCTGCAAGCCGTCCTTCGACAAGGACCCGCAGAAGTACGCCAAGACCGCCTCGGCCGTCAAGCCGGCACACTGACGCATGGACCTCTCCGAGCCGATCAGCAGGCTGCTGACGATCCGCGCCCGCCCCGTCCAGCCGGCGGGCGCGACGCTTCCGGGCGTCGTCGTCCCGTCCCACAAGTACCTCTGGTTTTATGTGGCCACATGGCCCGACGGCCGCCCCGCCGCATCCCTGCACCTGGGGGAAGGAATCGTGCCGACGGGCGAGACGCAGCCCTGGCGAATCATGCGGCGCGACCGTTCGCGGCTGCTGCTGCGTCCGACGCCGCAGGGGACCGAAGTCGCGGCCTCCTACTACCCCGGCGGGTCGGGCGTGACGGGGGACTTCTTTCGGATCAACGAGGGCGAGGAGCGGCAGGGCGGCTTTGACATCCTCGGGCACGGCTGGCGCGGCGGGGTCGTTTTGCGCCGCGAAACGAAGGAGCGGGCGCTGATCGTGCGCGGCGACGGCGACCCGCCGGACGTCTACTATATGGAGCCGCTCCCGCGCGCGTCCGCCCATCCCTCGCTCGCCGCCTCACTGCTGCTGGCCTACATCCTGACCGCGCGCGAGGTGCGGGAGGGGAGCTGGATCAAGCGCCCGACGAGTCGGACGACGCCCTGACGGAAGCGGCCAGCGTCAGCCCCCAAACGAGATGCCCGGCGATCATCAGGGCGTTGCGCCGTGGCGGGTGCTGCGTGACCGGGCGCAGGATGCCCAGGGCCGGGAGCCAGCCCCCATAGCTGACCGCCCACAGCGCCAGGCCGAAGGCCGCCCCGCGCGCCGGGGCAGAAGCGCCGGGCGGCGTGAGCGCCCCGTAGACCGCCCCCGCCGCCGAGCCGTAGCCGTAGTGACACGCCACGGCCACGGCGTATTCCTGAGCCGGCGTCAGGACCCGGCGCAGCCCGCTTTCCTCGGCCAGTTCGGCGACGATCTCGCGCGGCGGGAGTGGATACTGTTCCCGTGGGGACAGAAACCGGCGCATCGCCCAGACGAAGGCGCTCATCGGGACTGTCGCCGTCGCCCCGGCCAGAGCGCCCGTCAACCAGGATGACTTCTTCAACGATCACGTCCTCCGCCGCACGGGCCGCCGCCCCATCGGTGTTGATGGGCTAAACAGCTTCCGCCCGGCCAGAAACGAACCCACCGCGCCGCGTCACCTGGTAGCGGCGCGGGTCTTCCAGCGTTTCCGGCCCGATCTCGACGGCGACGACGGTCGGGTCCCCGGCCAGGTCGTAGCGGGCCTGGCTGCTCATGCTCTTGACGAGCGAGCGCAGGGCGCGGACGCCTGTCTTCATGTTGACGGCCTTCTCCACGATGGCATCCAGGGCGGCCTCGGTGATGTCTAGCGCGATCCCGTCACGCCGGAACAGTTCCACCTGCTGCTTGACCACGGAGTTCTTCGGCGTCGTCAGCGCCAGCCGCATCTGCTCCTTGGTCAGCGGCGCGAGCGGGACGATGATGGGGAAGCGGCCCGCGAACTCGGGCACGAAGCCGTACTCAATCAGGCTCTCGATCAGGACCTCGGCGGGGGCCTCCGCCAGAATCTCGTAATCCCGCTGCGGGTCGCCCGAGATGGCGGAGGGGTTGGCCCGCAGCCCCATCGTCCGCTCCGTCTGCCGCTTCATCTTCTTGGCGACGATCTCCGGGAAGCCCTCAAAGGCCCCGCCGCCGATGAACAGGATCTTGCTGGTATCAATGTACTCCGGCGGCGCGTCCGGGTGCTTGCGGCCCGACGCGCCCAGCGGGAGCTGCGCCATCGTGCCTTCCACCAGCTTCAGCAGGGCGTGCTGTACGGATTCGCCGGACACGTCGCGGGTGATGCTGGGGTTTGCCTGGGACTTGCGGGCGATCTTGTCTATCTCGTCAATAAAGATGACCGAACGGCCCGCCCATTCCAGATCCTCCCCGGCGTCAATATACGCGGCAGTCAGGATGCTCTCTACGTCGTTCCCCGTATATCCCGTCGGCGACAGGCTGGTGGCATCGGCGGAGGCGAAGGGAACGCCCAGCGACCGGGCCAGGGTCCGGGCCAGAAGCGTCTTGCCGCTTCCCGACGGCCCGACCAGCATGATGTTGGCCTTTTCCAGTTCCACCTCGGCCTGAGTCCCCGCTTCCGAGTGCGCCAGGTCGCCCTGGTGGATGCGGTGGTGGTCGTACAGCCCGACCGCCACGTCCCGCTTGGCGCGCTCCTGCCCGATGACGTACTCGTCCAGTTTGGCGACGATGTCGCGCGGCGTCTGGTTGAACTCGGAAAGCTGGGCGCGCGCCTCGGCCCGCTTGGCCTCGTTGCGCTCCATGTGCGCGCCCTCCATCGCCTCCTGCACCTTCTTTTGCAGGTCCACGCCCGCCGTGAAGCCGGGCCAGTCCCGGTGGCAGACGTAGTTCCCCACGCCATCTATCTCGATGACCTGTCCCCGATCCCGCTCCACATCATACGCCTCGTGGCAGACCATGCACTTCGCTTTCACCGTCGCGTCTCCTCCCAAGAAAGAAGGGACGCATACTCTATGCGTCCCTAGCTGTCATTTCATTTTCGAGAATCGGGGTGACAGGATTCGAACCTGCGACCACTCGGTCCCAAACCGAGCACTCTACCAAACTGAGCTACACCCCGTATGCACCCATTATACTCTTTTGTATGGGCTGCCGTCAATTGGCGAGTCAGTATCACCAGCCATTAGCCTTTAGCAAGGCGACATTGTTTTCGCAGATAAACAGATCGCCGCCGCAGTGTTCCTCGGTTGGTACATACTGCATGATACAGTATTTCTCTTCGCAGGTGGTGTGACCATGAGCGTCATAAGAGTCTTCTGCGTACAACACATGAAGCGTTTCGTGCCAAATGATATACTTGTTATCTGGTTTCCATATCAAGGCATAATCCCCTGTCTGAGCTGCTCCCCATAAAGCCGTTCCGTTTTGGCTTTGTGCGTCCTGTGCGAACGCCTCATCACCTCGACACATGACGACGAGGCGCTTTGCGTGAAGAGGATTAGGAGACGGTGCATCCAAAAACCCACCGCGTTGGTATGTCTCATCGCGATTTAGGTATTGGACTTCTTCGTCAGAAACTCGTTCAAATCCCAAACCTGGAAGTTGCGGATAGCGCTCCTTTAGTTTAGACTGTAGTTCCTCTAGAGAGTTCTGAAAGAACGTCTCTAATTCTGGAACTAAGCTATACCAGTAGATCTGATCCATCACTTTGCCCTTCCTAAACTCGCCGCACCGGAACGTCCCGCGCGGCCAAGTAATCCTTGATCTCCCCGACCGTGTGCGTCCCGTAGTGGACGATGCTGGATACCAGGGCGGCCTGCGCGCCGCCCGCCGTGACGGCGTCGTAGATGTGTTCCAGCGTCCCCGCGCCGCCGCTGGCGATGACGGGGATGCCGACGATCTCCGTCACGGCCCGCGTCAGGGGGATGTCGTAGCCGGCCAGCGTCCCGTCGGCGTCCATCGAGGTCAGCATGATCTCGCCCGCGCCCCGATCTTCCATCTCCCGCACCCAGTCCAGGGCGTCCAGGCCCGTCGGCGTCCGCCCGCCGTGGATGTGGACCTCCCAGCCGGACGGCGTCCGGCCCGTCTTCTTGGGGTCCACGGCGACCACGACGCACTGCGCGCCGAAGTCTCGGGCGCATTCGGTGATCAGATCGGGATGGGTGACGGCGGCGGTGTTGATGCTGGCCTTGTCCGCGCCGGTCTTGAGGATGCGCCGGAAGTCTTCCACCGTCTTGATGCCGCCGCCGACGCAGAAGGGGATGAAGACCTCCTCGGCGACCCGGCGGGCGTAGTCGAACATCAGGTCGCGCTTCTCGTGCGAGGCCGTGATGTCCAGAAAGACCAGTTCGTCCGCGCCCTGGGCGTCGTACAGCGCGGCCCGCTCAACGGGGTCCCCGGCGTCCCGCAGGTTGACGAAGTTCGTGCCCTTGACGACCCGGCCGTTCTGAACGTCAAGGCAGGGGATGATGCGGGTGGCTAACATGGCCTCATTATACCGAAAGGGGTCCGATTCCTTGACAAACGGCGCGTCTTGCCGTATGATGGATTCATCCACCCGATTACGCATCTGACTGTATGAAAAGACTTTTTGCCCGCCTCGCGCTCCTGTTCGCGTTCGCCCTCACCCTCGCCGCGCCTCTCCACGCCCAATCCGCCACGCCGGTCGTCCTGCGCGTCGGCGGGGCGGGCGGCTTCAAGCTGCCGGACAAGAATGCTACGGACCCGAAATCCCACGCCGACCGGGCCATCGTGGACGCCTTCGAGCGCGCCCACCCGGACATCCGGCTGGAAAGCGCCCAGGGCTTGCAGATCGGCGGGCAGGCCGCCGAGTCCAACCTGCTGCTCGCCTTCGCGGGCGGGTCTGCCCCCGACGTGGTTTACGTCAACTTCCGCAACTCGGCCTCCTACGCCCAGCAGGGCTTTCTTCTGCCGCTGGACGACAATCTGAAGCGGGAGCCGGCCGTCTTGGCCCGCATCAACCCGACCCTGCTGCCCATCCTGAAGGACGCCGGGCGCGGGCACATCTACAGCATCCCGTATCTCGCCGTCGTGCAGGCCCTGTACTACCGCAAAGACATGTTCCAGGCGGCGGGGCTGGACCCGGACAGGCCGCCCGCCACCTGGGACGAGTTTTACGCGGACGCGCAGGCGCTCACGGACCAGCCCAAGGGCGTCTGGGGCTTCGAGTTCGCGCAGGACTTCAGCGACACTGCCTACTACTGGGTCAACTTTCTGTGGCAGTCCGGGGGCGAGGTCGTCCGGCGCAACGCGCAGGGCAAATGGGTGGCCGCGTTCAACACGCCCGAGGGCGTGACGGCCCTGGAGTTCTACCGGAAGCTGATGACCGCCCCGTGGAAGGGCAAGGACGGCAAGACCTATATCGGCGTCGCCGGCCATTCCAGCACGATGGGGCCGGACCGGGCGGCGGGCAAAGTCGCCATGTGGTTCCAGTACCAGAGCACCGTGATTGCCAACCAGGCCGACGCCACCCAGATCAACCCCAGCATCGTCGGCATCGCGCCCATGCCTAAAGGGCCGACCGGCATCACCGCCAACGAGGCCAACGCCTACATGTGGGGCATCTCGTCGCAGATCACGAATCCCCGCGTCCGCGACGCCGCCTGGCAGTTCATCACGTTCATGGCGAGCGACGAGGCGGACCGCATCCGCACGCAGTCCTATGTGGAGGCCGGGCTGGGCAACACGGTCAACCCGGTCGCGCTGCAAAAGTACGGCTACGAGGATTACACGTCGCCGCAGTCCAAGGTCTGGCTCAGGACCAACCAGACTCTGTTCACGAACGGGCGCCCGGAGCCATACGGCGACAACATGAGCCAGATCTACGACCTGCTGGGCACCCCGCTGGGCGAGATCGAGCAGAACCCGAACGCCGACCCCAAAGCCCTGCTGGACAAGGCGGCGCGGTCGGTGGACGCCACGCTGACCGGCTACGTCCCCCCCGACGTCCTGCGGACGCGGCGCGTGCGGGCGTGGACCCTGTTCGGGCTGCTCGGCGTCGGCCTGGCGGTCTACCTCGCCTGGCAGGGGCGGCGCTGGCGGGCGTCGCAGGAGCGCGCACGGCGGGAGCGCGTGTTCTCCACCAAGCCGCCGGGCCTGTCGCTCGGCGTCCACCTGCTCATCTGGCTGTTCATGCTGCCCGCGCTCGTGTCCATCCTGGTCTGGCGCTATTACCCGCTGGCGCGCGGCCTGGTGATGGCGTTCCAGAACTACCACATCCTGGGCGGCGGCTCGTTCGTCGGCCTGGACAACTTCATTGACCTGTTCACCTCGGACACGTTCCGCACGTCCCTCCTGAACTCTTTCCTGTATACCGCCATCAGCCTCGCGCTCGGCTTTTTCCTGCCCCTGGCCGTCGCCTTCGGCCTGACGGAAGTGCCGCGCGGCAAGATTCTGTTCCGTACGCTCTACTACCTGCCCGCCATCACCGCGCCGCTGGCGATCTCGTTCATGTGGAAGTGGTTCGAGGACGGGACGCCCGCCGGGCTGTTCAACTCGCTCCTTCTTTCCGCCGCCCACGCCGTCGGCCTGCACCCGGACCCGGTGAAGTGGCTGGAAAACCCGAAGATCGCGCTGGTCTCGGTCATCCTGCCTTGGGTATGGGCCTCGGCGGGGCCGGGCAGCCTCATCTACCAGGCCGCCCTGCGCTCCATCCCTACCGAGATGTACGAGGCGGCGGACCTGGACGGCGCGGGCATCTGGACCAAGATCTGGCGCGTGACGGTCCCGACGCTCAGGCCGCTCATCATCATCAATCTGGTCGGGGCGGTCATCGGCACCTTCCAGGCGACCGACAACATCCTGGTGATGACCGGCGGCGGGCCGCTCAACTCGACGCGGACGCTGGGGCTGGAGATCTGGTACAACGCCTTCCTGTACCTGAAGTTCGGCTACGCGACGGCGGCGGCCTGGGTCATGGGGGCGCTGCTGGTCGGCTTCACCCTGTACCAGCTTCGGATCATGCGGGACCTGCGCTTCGCGGCGGCGCGCGGGTAAACAGAACATTTAAAACGGCGACGGGAGCGAAAACCAACGACTTTGGCATGGTTCTTGCCCTTACGACTAGGGACAGAACGGCGCGGGCGCCGAAAACACGGGGAAGAGCAAGAACAACACGGATGGATGAAAGTCGTTCGGGGCCGGACGCCGTCGTGGAGACGGACGGAGCCGGTCGTTTGGAAGCCTGGGGGGAGCGCGTCTTTCTCCAGGACGCCGGAGGGCTTCATGCCCTGCGGGAACAGATGATCCAGGAACTCGGCCCCGCGCTGGTGGCCGACATCCTCTACCGGGCCGGGGGTGCCTTCGCCGAGCGCGTCGTGGCCTATGCCGCTCACTCCGGTGGGGACGAAGACGGGGACGCCCGGCTGGAACGGGCGCTGGACGTGCTGACGCGGAGCGGGTACGGGCGGCTGCGACCGGGGCGGGCGTCCCCCCGACCCGGTGAGGTCACGATCTACGCGGAGAACAGCCTCGAAGGGGACATGGTGCGCGCGCGGGCGGGGCGCACAGGCTATGTCTGCGACCACCTGCGCGGCCTGCTGCGGGGCATCGTCCGGGCCTTGCCGCCCACGGACGGCTACCCCGGCGGCGAGGCCGAGTGCGTGGAGATTCGCTGCCTCGCCAACGGCGACCCCGAATGCCGCTTCATCCTCGCCGCCCCGGCGCATCTGGCCCAGCACGGCTATCGGATCGCGGACACCGGACACAGTTCGGTTCGCGAGACGCTGCTGCGGCTGAACCGGCAGCTCGAAGAGGTGCTGGAGGCGGCTAAACGGGACCCGCTGACGGGCCTGTACAACCGCGCCCATTTCGAGTCCGCGCTGCGGCAGCGGATCGAGTACGCCAACCGACGCACCGACACGCTGGCGGTCGCCATGATCGACATAGACGGCTTCAAGGGAGTCAACGACACGCAGGGGCACGGCACGGGCGACCTGGCGCTGCGGCAGGTGGGCCGCCTGCTGGCGGCCCAGGCGCGGGACACCGACGTCGTCGCGCGCTACGGCGGGGACGAGTTCGCCTGGCTGATGCCCGGCACCTCGGTGGAGGCCGCCCTGGCCGTCGCCGACCGCATCCGGCGGCTGGCGCAGAACTTGCGCGAGGAGATGGACCTGCCCATCAGCCTGTCGGTCGGCATCGCCGCCTGCCCCCAGGACGCCGTCCGCATGACGGACCTGATTGACTTCGCCGACGCCGCCATGTACGCCGCCAAGGGCGCGGGCGGCAACCAGGTCCGCCGCTACGTCGCCGCCGAAGACCACCGCAGCGCCTCCCGGAAGCGCGTCCGCAAGCCGCGCCCGCGCGGCCCCGCCGCCCCGTCTCCCAAGCCGCCCGCGTCCGAAGGGAGCAGCCTCCCGCTCGACCTCGACGTTGACGAATAAGCCGCCTCGGGCCGACAAAGAAAGGCCCGGCCTCCTGAGTGGAGGCCGGGCTTTTCAGGCGCTGCTTCTACTTCTTCTGCGCCGCCTGTTTCTTTTGCAGGTCTTCCATTTCCTGCTCAACTTTGGCATCGCGCTCGATGTCATAGTCTTTCAGCTTCTTGTCCACCGCCGCTTTCGTGTCATCATCGCCGAGCTGCGCCGCCATGCGGAAGGCCGCCAGCATTTCGCGGCTCCGGCCTGGCTTCCCGACAAGGCGGCGGCCTTTGTAAAAATAAGGCACAGGCGAGGCGGGGACTAGATTGCTTGCTTTTTGTAGTTCTGCGAGAGCCTCCTTGGTGGCCCAAGAGCCGGGACCGACCGCGAGGCCGACATAAGCCATCGCCTGCATCCGCTGGGGCGTGTACGCCCACCCACCCGG
>CAXTWM010000022.1:0-24336 GCA_964247915.1 uncultured Armatimonadales bacterium
GGATTCCTGCACAAGACCCCCCAGCCCCCAATAATGGGGGAGCCAGAAAGATGCGGCGTAGGCCCTATCCTACCCCCCCATTATTGGGGGCTGGGGGGCTAAAACCACGGCCCCAAACGCGAACATCAGGCCACCGGGCTGCTCGATCTGGACCGAAACCGGCGTCCCGTCCGCGAAATACTCCTTGCGGACATAGGCCAGGGCGAGCGACCGGCCGCCGTGCCAAGGCGAGGCGACGGCACCCGTGATGCGCCCGATCTCGCGGCCCGGCTCGGGGCCGTCTTCGGGGACATGGACGGTCGCGCCGGCGGGCGGCACGGGGGCGTCCTCGGCCAGCAGAATCCGGCGCAGGGCGCGGTTGGTGTGGCCCCGCGCATGAAGCCGGGCGACGATCTCCTGGCCGACGTAGCAGCCTTTGGCGTAGGAAACGGCGTCGTCCATGCCCGCCTCGGGCAACAAGACAGACGGGGAAAGCTCACGGCCCCAGGCGGGGATGCCGGCCTCGACACGCAAACATTCAGCGGCGTCTTCGTCCAGCGGGAGCGCGCCGGCGGCTGTCAGCGTCTCCCAGGCGGCGGCGCGCTCGGCGGCGGGCAGCCAGAGGTCGTAGCCGAGGGCCAGAGGAACGGAAAGCGGGCGCTTCTCGCCGGGAAGGGCGGTCAGCCGCGCCGCGCCCGCGCCGAGCACGGACAAGATCACCCATTGATCGGAAACGTCCGTCAGCGTGACGTCTTCCATGATGAGAAACTTGTTAAGCGTCTCATAGAGCGTGGACAGGCAGGCCGGATCAGTCTCGACCACCAGCGCATCGGGGAAGGCGCGGACGTACAGATCGGCCAGGATGTGCCCCGTGCTGTCCAGCAGGGCGGCGTGACGGGACGCGCCGGGCGCAAGGGCCAGCACGTCATTGGACACCATGCCCTGCAAGAACGTGTGGCGGTCCGCCCCGCGCAGCTCCAAAAGGCCGCGCGGCGAGCGATCCCAGGCGGCCAGGCCGTCCGGCTGATGGGCGGCGTCATATCCAGAAAGCGGGTGCGGCATGGGGCGGCCTCCAGGGGGACGGGACTAGGCGGCGCGGCGCTCCTCGATCTCGTTCAAAAAGATGATCTTGACGGCGGCGGCGGTGGCGGCGAGCAGCGCGCCGAGCAGGAAACCGGACGCGGAGATGGGAGGTCGCATGGGCTTGGTGTCTCTTTCTCCAAACATTGTACCTTTATTCACAATGTCCGTCAAGCCGGGAAAGTTCCCTGTTTTTGGGTACATCACCCTCATCCCATGAACACAACAGCACCCACCCAGACCACCACCGCCGGCTCGGACCCCGCCGAGGTCAAGGCCGCCGGCCTGCGCTTCGTCACCGACAAGCAACCGGGCTTCCGGCGCGAGCCGGACGGGGAGGGCTTTCGATATATCGCCCCGGACGGCTCGGTCGTTGACGACGAAAAGACGCTGGCGCGAATCAAGTCGCTGGGCATCCCGCCCGCCTACACCGACGTCTGGATCTGCCGGTCGGAGAACGGCTACTTGCAGGCGACCGGGCACGACGCCAAGGGCCGCAAGCAGTACCGTTACCACCCGCACTGGCGCGAGACGCGAGACGAAACCAAGTACGAGCACATGATGGCCTTCGGCGAGGCGCTGCCCGGCATCCGCGCGCGGGTCGAACACGACCTGGGGAAACAGGGGCTGGTGCGCGAGAAGGTGTTGGCGACGGTCGTGCGCCTGCTGGAAACGACCCTGATCCGGGTCGGCAACAAGGAGTACGCCGAGGAAAATCACCACTACGGCCTGACCACCATGCAGAACGAGCACATAGACGTGGAGGGCGCGACGCTGCACTTCCACTTCGTCGGCAAGAGCGGCAAGGAGCACACCATTGACGTCAAGGACCGGCGTCTGGCCCGCGTCGTGCAGCGCCTGCGCGACCTGCCGGGGGAAGAGATCTTCCAATACACCGACGATGACGGCAAGCGGCACACGATTGACTCGGTGGACGTGAACGACTACCTGCACGAGATCACGGGCGCGCACTTTACGGCCAAAGACTTCCGCACCTGGGCCGGGACGGTCCTGGCCTCGCTGGCCTTGCAGGAGTTCGAGGCGTTCGACACCAAAACGCAGGCCAAAAGGAACGTAACGGCGGCCATCAAGGCCGTGTCCCAGCGGCTCGGCAACACCCCCGCCATCTGCCGCAAGTGCTACGTCCACCCCGGCGTGCTGGACATGTACCTGGACGGCACCATGCTCCACGCTTTAGAGCAGCGCGCCGAGCAGGAGTTGGTAGACACGCTGCACTCCCTGCGCCCCGAAGAGGCCGCCGTCATGTCCCTGCTGAGTCGGCGTCTCGCGGCGGAAGCGACGAAAGCCTGAGAGCGGGCTGGAATGCTAATCGTCATCCTGTATGGTGAAGGCTGACATGATCCCGTTCTTATTCATGTGCGTAAGCTGACTGAGGCGTACCGCTTTGACATGACCATCACACCAGAGGACATTCACCAGGCCGTTATGGCGCGCGAGTACGCAACTGCCATCAGAGTCGTGGCCAAGACAGGGCTGACCGCCGGGCTGTATGGTGTTCGAGATGTTCCGATTTGAGTCGGCGTAGGGCAAGGGAAGCGAGATATGCGGGTCGCTACCGTAAGGCGACCAGACTATCCAATCAGAGGTTGCACTTGGCGGCGTTTCCGTGACCCACACAGTTGTCGCCGGCGCGGCGAAGGTGGAGACGTTCGTACCCGACGTTGCAGCAGGCGGAGTGGCTGGCTTTGTGTAGGGCGTTGACGAATACACGCCATTGTCATAAACCGAATTGATGCCATAGCTTCCCAGAGTGTACGGCCCGTCGTTGGGGGTGCTTCCCGGCGTCGTACTCCCAGGCTTGTAGGCATCCACAATCCTATTTTTGTGTGATGCATGGGATAAGTCCGTGGAAGGGAACCCTTCATCGGGGCAGTCAAAGACTGCCGTACTCTGAACGAACGGGTAAACGGCATCCATCCAGGGATGATTTTGGTGGTCAGTCACGGCAGGCGCGAACTCGTCAGAGTCCTGTATGTATTCGGTAAGCGCGAGGCCGATTTGCTTCAGGTTAGCCTCACACGAGGTTCGCCGCGCACCCTCGCGCACGTTCTGGAAGACGGGAAAGAGGATGGCAGCAACAATCGCGATGATCGCGACAACAATCAGCAGTTCAACCAGCGTGAAGCCCTTCCGTATCATGGCACACCTCCCGAGAAGAAACCCGAGAAGAAAGGAACGCGCAGCCGTTCGCTTGCTTCTGTTTAGCCCCTGTACGCTTCCACGCAGGGCAAAGTTCCGTTCGCAGAGGCCGCTTGACAGCCCTACACTCTTTTCTCGCCTTTGCCTACCTATTCTTCGGATACGGAACAATCGGAAACCCAAACTCCCGGCAGACTTCCTCAGCCAATATCTGTGCCGCTGCCTTTGTACCTGAACCGCTCAAGACCACGCCCTTATAGGGAAAAATGCGCTTTTTTGTTAAGAGTACCGCCTGACCATTAGCACTGACGCAGACGCCTTTGACATCTTCAAACGTCCCCCTGTGTATAGTCGGTCTCCACGGAAAGCCCACCGTGCGCTCATAGGTGCGTCGGTCGCCATCCAAGCGGATGTCGTTGGGGCCGGCCAGGTAGACAAGGAACGCGAGGAAAAGAGGAGCATCAACAAGGAAAAAGCCAACGATCAAAAATGTTGAAGGTATAAGCGGAATGTGCCGGCCCGAGACCGTGATAGCCAATATCATCAAAGCGAAAAATCCGGCGATGGCAAGAAGTCCCCGACGCCGCGAAAGCGGCTGGCGGAACAACATTGTTTTTCCCTCGCGCCGCGTCAGGTAACTGCCTTTTGTCTTTGCATCCTGCCGGATAAGAAAGACTGCCATCCCGACGCCATAGAGCAGACACAGGGCATGGGCAGCGAGGGCAAAATAATCCGGTGAAGTATGGTGTTGCACGGTGCCATATTTTACCCTCGGCCACGAATCTGGCAAACGCACAGCCGAAACGCCTTGACAACTCTTTTCCCTATGCTGTTCTCTCGCCTTTTCCTACCTGTTCTTTGGATACGGCAGCACAGCAAACCCGTACTCTCGCTTTAGGTCTTCCACTAATGCCTCCGCTGCTGCCTTTGGGCCGTTGCTGCTCAACATAACTCCCCCGGAAATCGCTCCCGGCTTTTCCAGCATCAGTTGGACGCCGTTTTGAGGAGTAATGCTGATCCCCTTGATCCCGGCGAACGTGCCGGACTTCGTCACCGGCTTCCAAGGAAAGCCTTGCGTCCTTTCGTATGTCCGCTGGCTGCCATCCAAGTGGATGTCATCGGGGCCGGAAAGGTACAAAAACAGCACCGGCAGCCCGAGCGCGAGGAGGCTCATAAAGTAAGCGGGCACCGGGTTTTTGGCTTCGATTGCAATCGCGAGGGAGTTGACGAAAAGAAGAACAAAAAACCCCACAGCCGAAAGCGTGACACGACGCAGGGGGAGAGGTTTACGAAACAGCATCATGTTCCCGTCTTTTCGTACCAGATAGCTCCCTCGCGCCTTAGTCTGCTGTGGGATTCCGTAAATCATCATGCCGACGCCGTAAAGCATGAGAACGATGTGGGCATAGAAGGAGAGAACGAAATGATGCGCGTGGTGTTCCATCGTCAAGTCTCCGGCAAGCAGACGCGAGGCCCCTTTACCCACATCTTCAAGCAGGAAAACGCAATGTCAAGTTGGTTTAACACCCTTCCCGCCTTTGCGCTAAAGCAGGCACATATGACATTCTGACGAGGCCGCCGTATGGCCCTGCTGAGTCGGCGGCTCGCGGAAGAGGCGGCGAAGTGAAGATAGCCGTCACCTGCTGCTGAAGGTCATGGCATACCTGCCGCTGGCCGTGCCCGCTGCTTGGTCTTTCTGCTGTCCTATACAGCCAGCCGGTTGTTTTGCCTCCGTTCCTTGTAGGCAGGAGCTAGCCGCTGCCCCCATCCCGCTGGAAACGGCCTCCGGCTTCAGCCAACGGACGTGGCCGTCGCAGGCCAAATAGTTGGCTCCCTCCTTGTGGCGGGGAGTGTTTCCGGTCCCACCATTCAGCACTCGCCCGCCTATGTTTCCGGTCGCATATCGAGCGAAGACACCCTCCCCTACCCGGAACTGGCCGCCGCTTGGGCAGTTGGGGTATGTCGGCCCAACGCTATCGCCATTGAAAATCCCAACACCATTCCCGGAGGGCGACATGAGTTCAGCCGCAATACACACTTTGTCTTGGCAGACAGTGGTGCTAAAATTTACTAGGCAGTCACTCACCTCAAACAACAGCACCGTGCTGGCGGGCGAGATCAACATTGAGAGGGAGTGGGCCGGGGCGACAGTCGCCTCGTGTGATTTGGGGTACTTCGGGTAAATTGGGTTCCCACTTAAGTTGCTGTTGAGGGCGTATGAAACGACCTTCTCGTAAGGGTCGTTTCCGGGGGTTTTGCTGTCGCTCGGGCAGGCCAGTATGGTGGCGTTTTTCATATATGGAAGGCAACCTCCGGCCCAGCCGACGCCTGGTAATGGGGTGAAAGGTGTTGAGTAAAAGGTCTCGTTGTTATCGCCCGCGTATTGCAAGACCGCTATACCCAACTGCCTCTCATTAGAGAGGCACTGCGTCCGGCGGCCCCGTTCGCGGATGCCGGCGAAGACGGGAAACAGAATGGCGGCGATTATGGCGATGATGCCAACCACGACGAGCAGTTCGATCAATGTAAAAGCCTTATGCCTGCGCCCGTTGTTAATGCTGTTCATGTGAACCTCTTGATGCGCGGTACTGAGCATAACGGGAAAACCAGGCAGAAAAGTTCGCGCCTTGACAACCCTCCCGCCTTTGCGCGAAAGCGAGCACATACTACACCCTGAAGAGGCCGCCGTCGTGGCCCTGCTGAGTCAGCGTCTCGCGGAGGGAGCGAAAAACGCGCAGCTATCTAACCAGACCGAAAGCCGGGACACATAAGGGTTATCGTGCATCAGGGCAACCCAAAGACGGGTTCAGGCACGGCGACCGTCCCGAAACCAGGTAAAACGACTCAAGCCGCCGCGCCTCAACGTGCCCATCAGCAAACAGAACATTGGCCCGCCCGGCGTGACGCGCGTTTGGAGCGGCTCCGATGACTTTGGCCCCGCCTCGGACAAGCTCGGCATCCCCCAAGTCCAGGAAATCTTTGCCGTCTTCTGCTCCCGCATCCGGCCAGGTCTCCGGCATATCATTCACGGGATCGGTCGCCCCGTCCGTGAGCAACACGGTTGCCGCAGGCCGGATCAACTGCCCCAGCGTTTTCGGGGCCTGCGCCGCGTAACTCTGTGCGATCTGCGGCGTCGCTGCACTCGGCCAGAGAAATCCGCCCACGTTGACGTTGTAAATGTAGCTGACGCGGGGCGGGCCGGGACGCCCGCCGAGCCACCCGACATACAGCCGAGCGCCATTGGCGCTTCCCTGATAGATGCTGTCGTTGCGGGGCTGGCTGTCAGGACAGACAAAGCAAGCGTCGCCGTGGACGTAGGGGGAAATGAGCTGCGGCCAGAAGGCAGCTGGATTGCCATTGTTAGTGCAGGGTGGCACGACGCCGTCGCTGTCCTGGGCATACTGCAAGATCGCCATGCCCAACTGCCGCTCGTTGGAGAGGCACTGCGTCTGGCGGCCCCGCTCACGGATGCCCGCGAAGACGGGCAGCAGGATGGCGGTGATCACGGCGAGGATGCCGATGACGACGAGTAATTCGATCAGCGTGAAGGCGGCCGTGCCTCCGTACCGTGCTCTGCCTCTGTTCATGGTGATCCCTTCCTGCAACCCGATAACAGGGGAACGGAGGGAACGGGCAAAAGGGTTCGCGCCTTGACAAGTGTTGGGCCTTTGGGCTAAAGTAGCCCTATGGAACACACCCCCGCAGAAGTCGAAGCGATCACGCAGGATGTCATCGAGAAGTACCAGAAGTTCGTCAACCCGACGCAGGTCGCTTTGCTCAAAGTCGGCGGATTTGACCACATCGAGCACCACGCCGAGGGGGTGACGCTGACCGACCTGGAAGGCAACTCCTACATTGACTGCCTCGGCGGGTACGGCGTCTTCTCGCTCGGGCACCGGCACCCCAAGGTGGTCGAGGCGGTCAAGCGGCAGCTCGACCTGATCCCGATGGGTTCCAAGACGTTCCTGAACAGGCCGCTGGCCGATCTGTCCGCTAAACTCGCCGAGCTGTCGCCGGGCGATCTGCGATACTCGTTTATTTCCAATTCGGGGGCCGAAGCCGCCGAGGCCGCGCTGAAGATCGCCCGCATGGCGTCCGGCAAGACTGATTTCGTCTCGACCGAGGGCGCCTACCACGGCAAGACGATGGGCGCGCTGTCCGTGACCGGGCGCGCGGTCTACCGCAAACCCTTCGAGCCGATGCTGCCCGGCGGCCATTTCGTCCCGTTCAACGACGCGGATGCCATCGAGGCGGTGATCACCGACCGGACCGCCGCCGTCATCCTGGAACCTATCCAGGGCGAGGGCGGCATCCAGGTCCCCTCCCCCGACTACTTCCCCCGCGTCCGCGAGATCTGTGACAGGCACGGCGTCCTGCTCATCGCGGACGAGGTCCAGACGGGCCTGGGCCGGACGGGCAAGCTGTTCGCCGTCAACCACTGGGACGTCGCGCCGGACATTATGACCCTCGCCAAAGCCCTGGGCGGCGGCGTCATGCCCATCGGCGCGACCCTGGCGACGCCCGCGATCTGGAACAAGGTCTTCCACGAGAACCCGTTCATCCACACCACGACCTTCGGCGGCGGCGAGCTGGCCTGCGCCGCCGCCCTCGCCGCCCTGGAGGTGACGGTGGAGGAAGACCTGCCCGCGCGCGCGTGGGAGAACGGCGCGTACTTCCTGCACGGCCTGAAGCGCGTCCAGGCCGAGTACCCGAACGTCCTGAAGGAAGCCCGTGGCCTGGGCCTGATGCTGGGCGTCGAGTTCACCGACAGCGACATCGGCAAGCTGGTCATCGGCACGATGGTCCACCGGGGCGTCATCGCGGCGTATACCCTCAACAACGCCAAAGTGATCCGCTTCGAGCCGCCGCTGGTCATTACCCGCCCCCAGATTGACCAGGTGCTCGAAGTCTTCTCGGCGGGCGTCCAGGACGCCATTGACCTGCTGGGGGACTTGATCTAGCGCAGCGGCCTGTGTAACGCGCGGCGCGGAGGGGAATATCACGGATCAAGAAGTGACGCTCTAGGAGGAAACACCATGAACGCCCGCCCAATCGCCTTCGTCGCCCTGGCCGCCGCGCTCGGCGGCCTGTCCCTGCCGTCACGCGCGCAGACGCCCGCGTCCCACCCGACCGGCGGCTATCAGCCGCTCTCGCCGACCGCCGCTAGGATCACCCTGCCCAGCGGCAAGACGGTTCGCGGCAACGTCGTGGGGGAGTACGTCACCAGGAACGGCACCTACTACGTCGTGGACACGCGCAAAGGGCGAACGGTCGTCGGCGGATGGGCACTCCTCGGAGTCCCCTGCCTCCCCACGCCGCCCGACCGTCACCGGCGGTCGCTGCCGGACATCCCGAACATCCACACCTTCCACTGACGGAGAAGAAAGGAAGGGGGCGTCATGGGCCGCAGGGGTGCAGCAAAGAGGTACGACGGCGCGGGCGGCTTCACGCTGGCCGAGTCGCTGGGCATCATGGCGATCTTTGTCGCCCTTGCCGTTCTCCTCTTTCCCGTATTCCGGCAGCCCCGTTCTTCCCCCAGCGGAGCCGTGCGGGACAGTTCCGGCAGGCCGGTTCCCGGCGCGGTTCTGCGCTTCCGAGACCCGGCGGGCCGCGTCGTCGCGACGATCACCGCCGATAAGAACGGCGAGTTCCGGTGCCGCAGCCTGGACGGCCTGAGCAGGGACGCTGTGGACGGCTTCCAGCAGGGCTATTCGGTCCAGCGCTCCGGCAGCTCCGACTTGTATGTCTTCACACCCGTTGAAGCGAGGGTCGCGACGTTCCGCGATGAGGCAGGCAGGCCCGTGCCCGGCCTCGCGGTCTCGTTCGGCCCGGACCACAACGCCTGGCATCACCGGATTCGGGAGCCGCATGAGCAGGTCTGCGACAGCAAAGGAGCCATTCAGATCCATCAGGGATCGGAAAGCGCATTCTTCGAGTTCCAGAGCCGCGATCCAGATTTCATCGTGGAGCGCTTCCAACGGTCCGACGATGGGCACACGGTCCGCTACGCCGTCACCGTCACCAAGCCGGGCACGATCACCGGCTGCCTGCGGGGGAAAGACGGCCGGCCCTTGCCGGGCTGCCAGGCGTTCGCGACGATCAGCCCCGACCTGGACCGCTTCGACCGCTGGTATGCCGACGAGCACGTCACCGGGTCGGCGGGCCGCTTCCGCATCACCAATCTGAGGCCGCGCGTCTACTACGTCAGCGCCGCCCCGGCGCGCGGCTACCACGCCCTGCTCCCCGCCCGGCGCGTCACCCTCGCCCCCGGCCAGACCGCAGACGTGAGCCTGCGGGCGGACGCCACGGACCTAACACCCCATGCCCCCTGAACCCAACCGCCCACTCGTCGGCGTCCTCCTCGGCTTCGCCTGCGTCTTCTTCCTGTTCGTCAAGCGCCAAGAAAAGCCGCCGGTAGACACCGCCGAGGCTTTGCTGGAAGCCGCCCAGCAGCAAATGCGCGAGGCACAAGCGAGGAACCGTTCGCGGGCAGTGGAAGCCATCACCCAGAAGAACAATCTACAAGCCCTCGTAGACCAGACGCAAAAGATGGTGTCACGGCTTGAGGAACAGGCGAAGGCGGCAGGACAAACGGGAGACACGGAACGGGAGCAAGACCTGCTCGCGGAGCGGAGTCAGTATCTTCTGACGCTCACCCGGACGCAGGCGTCCCTCACATCCGCCATCGAAACCACCGAGGCCGTCAAAACCGCCATGCGCCGGGAGGAAGAACGCATCCGCGCCCAGACGGCGCAGGCGTTGGCGATGAAGGCGCAGCAGAGGCAGGCGCTGATCGAACTCACCATCGAGAAGAGCCGCCTAGAGATGACGACAAGCTACGCCACAGATTTGTTTGAACGCGCCCAGGCCAAAATCCAGCAGACGCAGGCGCGGCGGGATCTACTGGCGCAGTTACGGAAGACAACGGAAGTGTTAGAGGAAGCCGCCGAGGCAGCGGTACGCGGGGGCGATACGGCTTTAAACCGGCGGCTGTTGGCGGAGCGGGATGAGTTAAAGAAGGTGGCGCTGAACCCAAGGCTATGGAGCAGCTAGTCTGGTATAATGCTGACAGGACACGGACTTAGGGAGGAGGGATGCCATGAGGATCGAGGGCATCATCTGGCTGGAGGCCATCGTCGAGAAAATCGCCGTCAAGCATAGCGTCCAGCCGGAAGAGATCGAGTCGCTTCTGGAGAAGAGAGGAACCTCCGAAGTTTCGCTTCGCCCAGAAAGGCGAGCACCCAGGCGACGACGTTTATCAGGCACTCGGGGAGACGGAAGCGGGGCGGCACCTCGCGGTGCTGTTTATCTACAAGGCTTCTGCGGAGGCACTGGTCCTGAGCGCCCATGACATGACGGACAAGGAGCGTAAACAGTATGGAAGAAAGTAAGCCGCTTCCCTGCTTTGGGACGACGCAAGACCTGGTAGATTATTTTGACACGCACGACATGGGCGACCATTGGGCGCAGATGCCGGAAGCGCACTTTGGGGTCAGCCTGAAAAAGAAAACTTACCTGGTCTCGGTGGATGAGGAAGTGATGAAGCGCCTTTCCAATATCGCCCGTGCCCAGCAGACTTCGGCGGAGGCGCTAGTCAACTCATGGCTGCGGGAGAAAACCGCGCAGGCGGCGTGAGCGGCAGAGATGTTCCAAGTCCACGGCTGGGCCGTCGTTTCAAGCGACACATACGAAGTAAACGACAGGACTGATGCTGAGTTGCTGGCGGCACTCCAAGAACAAATCGGCCTCGCCCGCACTGCCAACCTAAGGCTTCACCTTGACATGGGCCTTAACGGTGATCTGCATGTGCTGTCCGTCGCCGGTCACAGAAACCACCGCTGCGAAACGGCGTTGGACCTGTTTCGGTGGCTCGCCATTAACGGCCCCGGCTCTTACGGGCTGCTGTATGTGCGCGACGATGAGGATTTCCGGCGCGGCGGCGACTTTGGGAACGAGTTCCGCGTGTGGCGGCTGGCGCGAGGGGTGCTGGAAGAGCAGGACGACCCGTTCCTATCGCCCCCCATCCCGACAGTGGAAGACCCTTACGAGCCGACAAGGGAAAGCTAAAAGGGGCGCGGCGCAAGCCGCGCCCCTTCATTGTTGTCACGGATAACCGGACGGTTTAGTAATCGTCGTCGTCATGGCCGCCGCCACCGGCGTTGCCCTTGCTCTTTTCCTTCTTCTCGACGATCAGCGAGTTGGTGGAAAGGATCATGCCGGCGATCGAGGAGGCGTTCTGCAAGGCGGACCGGGTGACCTTCACCGGGTCCACGATGCCCGCCGCGACCAAGTCCACATACTCTTCGGTCAGGGCGTTCAGGCCCTGGCCGGCGGGGAGGGACTTGACCTTCTGCACGACGACCGACCCTTCCAGGCCCGCGTTCTGGGCGATCTGGCGCAGCGGCTCTTCGAGGGCGCGGCGGACGATGTTCGCGCCGACACGCTCGTCGCCTTCCAGGCTCAGAGCGTCCAGGGCGGGGATGATGGACACCAGGGTCGCGCCGCCGCCGGCCACGATGCCCTCTTCCACGGCCGCGCGGGTGGCGGACAGGGCATCCTCGTAGCGGTGCTTCTTCTCTTTCAGCGCGGTCTCCGTCGCCGCGCCGACCTGGATGACGGCGACACCGCCGGCCAGCTTCGCCAGCCGCTCCTGAAGCTTCTCCTTGTCGTAGGACGAGTCGGTGTTCTCGATCTGGCGGCGGATCTGCTCGATCCGGCCCTTCACGGCGTCGGTCTGGCCGCCGCCCTCCACCACGGTCGTGTCTTCCTTGGTGATGACGATCTTTTTGGCCGTGCCCAGGTCGGTCATCTCGACGCCGTCGAGCTTGATGCCCAGGTCTTCGGTCAGGAACCGGCCGCCGGTCAGGACGCCGATGTCCTCCATCATGGCCTTGCGGCGGTCGCCGAAGCCGGGGGCTTTGACGGCGACCACGTTCAGGATGCCGCGCAGCTTGTTGACCACCAGAGTCGCCAACGCCTCGCCGTCCACGTCCTCGGCGATGACCAGCAGGGGCCGGCGGGACTGGGAGATTTTTTCGAGCAGCGGGATCAGGTCCTGGGCGCTCGAAATTTTCTTCTCGTACAGCAGGATCAGGGGGTTGTCCAGGACGACTTCCTGCCGCTCGGCGTCGGTGACGAAGTAGGGCGAGATGAAGCCCTTGTCGAACTGCAAGCCTTCCACCACCTCCAGCGTGGTGTCCGTGCCCTTGCTCTCCTCGACCGTGATGACGCCGTCCTTGCCGACCTTGTCCAGCGCCTCGGCGATCATGTCGCCGATCTCAGGGTCGTTGCCGGAAATGGACGCGACCTGGGCGATGGAGGCCTTGTCGGTCACTTCGATCTTGCGGGACTTCAGCTCCTCGACCGCCTTCTCGACGGCCAGCTCGATGCCGCGCCGCAGGGCGATGGGGTTGCCGCCCGCCGCGACGTAGCGCAGGCCCTCGTTGACAATGGCCTGGGCCAGCACGGTCGCCGTCGTGGTGCCGTCGCCGGCCACGTCGTTGGTCTTGGAGGCGACCTCGCGGACGAGCTGCGCGCCCATGTTCTCATAGGGGTCGTCCAGCTCGATCTCCTTGGCGACGGTGACGCCGTCCTTGGTGATGGTCGGGCTGCCCCACTTCTTGTCCAGGACGACGTTGCGGCCCTTCGGCCCCAGAGTCACTTTGACGGCGTTGGCGACGGCGTTCGCGCCGCGCTCCAGCGCGCGCCGGGCCTCTTCATCAAAAAGCAATGTCTTGGCTGCCATTGGTTGAATCTCCTTTATGAACGGGGCGAACACAAGGTTCGCCCCCACGTCAGTCGGTTAGGCGCGGACGGCGTAGATCTGGTCTTCGTCCAGGATCATGTATTCCTGGCCTTCCAGCTTCAGCTCGGTGCCGCCGTACTTGGAATAGATGACCTTGTCGCCCACGGACACGGTCAGGGTCGAGCGGGAGCCGTCATCGAGGACGCGGCCCGGACCGACGGCGATGACCTCGCCCTCCTGGGGCTTCTGCTGGGCAGAATCGGGGATGAAAATGCCGCCGCTGGTCTTGGCCTCGGCCTCGCTGGGCTTGACCAGCACTTTGTCCGCCAGGGGCCGGAAGTTGACTGCCATGTGAAATTGCCTCCTCGTCACATTTCGTAGGTTGCGATTGAGATTGAAACTGTTTTTAGCACTCACAGGTCACGAGTGCTAAAACCGTTCCTATTCTACTCGTTCCCGGCAGAATTGTCAAGGACTTAGAAGAACGGAAAAGCGGACAGCGTCACCCACTCGTCTTTTCGCTGCTCCGCACACTGTCAATGAACTTCTGCATCCGCTCCGAGGAGAAAGCCTGCATGTACCGCAATGACTCTTCCGGCGTGATCTTCATTCGGGGTGGGCGCTCAGTCACCACTTCCAAGGACGGAGTCTTTTTCTTCGGTCGTACTCTTCTCCAAGCCATCGCTTACCTCCTGACCCTTTCCAGAGCCAATGGGTTCCGGCAGTGGTCGCCAGTTTGGGTCTCGCTCATCTTCCGGCGTGACATCGCGCCCCCAAGAGCGGCTATACCCGAATGGCGGGGTGCGTGACAGAAAGCGGTTTTGCTCGTGTCGCAGGGAGTAAAAGTTTGCGCCGCCTTTATAATCCGGGTCCTCGAACTGAACACCATCATCTTCCCAATCACAGATCGGGCAAAGTGCGTAGGTTCCCGGCGGCTCTTGCGGCAACGTCTTGTATCCACAACAAGGGCAGGTATATCTCATGGCCGGGCCTATTGTACCACAGGCGCGTCGGGTACAATGGACTCCATGAGCGAGCGTTTGGACATTGTTCTGTTCGGGATTGACACGACGGAGAAGATCGTGGCGGTGGAAACGGCGGACCGGGAGGCGACGCTGTTTCTGCGTCAGGGCGAGGAGACGACGACGAAGAGCGTCCCGTTCGTCCCGTGGCTGGTGACGGATAAGGAGCGGCATTTTCCGGGCGCGGAAACGACGGAACTGGACGGGGACGGCTACAACTGGCTCCTCCAGTTCCCGCAGGGCTGGCGGGCCTACCAGGACGCCAAGCGGACGCTGCGGGACGAGCACGCGGGGGTCTGCCAGTACGGCAGCGCCATCAAGCAATTTTTAGTGGCGTCCGGGCAGACGCTGTTCAAAGGCATGGCCTTTGACGACCTGAAGCGGCTCCAGGTGGATATCGAGACGACGACGCTGGACCCGAACCTGCCGGACGCCTGCATTTTCATGGTCAGCGTGTCTGACAACCGGGGTTTTTCCGACGTGCTGATCGGCGAGGAGCCGGAAATGCTGCGGCGACTGCTGCACATCGTCGAGACGCGCGACCCGGACGTGATCGAGGGGCACAACTTCTACTCGTTCGACCTCCCGTACCTGCTTGCCCGGTGCGCCGCCCACGACATCCCCCCGACGTTCGGGCGCCGGAACGCGCCTGCCGTCATGGGCGCCCCGCGCAACTGCGCCATCGGGACCAACGCGCGTCAGTTCACGCCGGTCTACCTGTACGGGCGGCATATTTTAGACACCTTGCTGCAAGTGCAGCGGTTCGACTGGTCGCGCGGGCAGGTGTCCTCGTATGGCTTGAAGGAGTGCGCGCAGACCTACGGCATCGCGCCGCCGGACCGCGTCTATTTAGACCGCAGCGAGATCGTGGACATCTTCAAGAGCGACCCGGAGAAGGTCAGGACGTATGCCGCGCAGGACGTGCAGGAGACATCGGCCCTGGCCGCGCTGGTCGCCCCGACCGAGTTCTACCAGACCCAGATGATCCCCGACTCGTACCAGAACGTCGCCGTGACCGGCAACGGGGAGAAGATCAACGCCATCCTGCTCCGTGAGTATCTGCGGCAGGGCCGGGCGGTCGCCAAGCAGAAGGCGCCCCAGCCCTACCCCGGCGGCTACACCGAGGTGCGCGTGACGGGCGTGGTCAAGCCCATCGTCAAAGCCGACGTCGAGAGCCTGTACCCGAGCCTGATGCTGACCCAGCGCATCGGCCCGGCCTCGGACACCTTGCAGATCTTCCTGCCCCTGCTGTCCGACCTGACCCAGCGCCGGTTGGAGGCCAAAGGGCAGCTCAAAAAGACGCCGAAGGACACGCGCGAGCACGCCTACTGGGACGGCTTGCAGAACTCGTTCAAGTCGCTCATCAACTCGTTCTACGGCTACATCGGCGGCCCCTTCTACTTCAACGACTACCTCGCCGCCCGGCAGGTGACTGAAGCGGGCCAGGCCATCGTCAAGCAGATCGCGGCGGAACTCGAAACGCAGGGCGCGCGCGTCATCGAGATTGACACCGACGGCGTCTATTTCCAGCCGCCCGCCGACGTCACGACCGAGGCGGACGAGCTGGCCTATGTGGAGCGGATCGGGGCTTCGCTGCCGCCGGGGATTCGGCTGGCCCATGACGGCTCGTATGCCGCCATGCTCTCGCTGAAGATGAAGAACTACGTCCTGGTCGAGCCGAACGGCCACAAGATCTTCAAAGGCTCCTCGCTGCGGTCGCGCGCCGACGAGCGCTACGGGCGGCACTTCCTGACCGACGCCGTGAACCTGCTGCTGGACGAGCAGCCGGACCGCCTCTCGCACCTGTACACGGAGATGATTGATAAGATCGAGGCGGGCCGGATGCCCATCGAACAGCTCGCCAAGCGCGAGCGCGTCACCGACAAGCTGCTGTCGTCCGAGCTGCGGAAGCGCGCCGCCGACGCCATCAAGGGCGCGGGCATCAGCCAGGGCGAGTTCGTCGCCCTGTACCAGAAGAAGGACAAGTCTCTGGGGCTAGTGCAGGACTACGCGCACGACGAGGACACGGACTACTACGCCCAGAAGCTCTACAAGTTCGCCGGGCGTCTGCGGGAGGCCGTCGGCGAGGACCATTTCGACGCGCTGTTCCCCAAACCCGTCCCCGTCGCCAAACGCCCCGATCCGTCGCAGATGACGATGGACCTGTTCGGCTGAACATCAAACTAAACATAAAAAGGGCGGGACTTGGTCCCGCCCTCCTTTCCGTTAGCTTGCACCCACTGGCTCAGGCGGTCGCGTCCGCCTGCTTGGCCTTCTGCTCCAGAGCCTCCTCGAAGGCGTGGACAATGGGGCTGTCCTCGCCCGCGTGCTGGTGCAGCGTTTCCTCGACCACGCGGACGACCGGCGCCCCAGCCGGGGCCTCGTCCTTCTTTTTCAGCAGCAGGTAAGCCGCGCCCGCGACGGCCAGCAGCAACACTAAGTTTTGCGTCTTCATAAAAATATCCCCCGCCCCCTTCTACCCGCTTGCCGTCCGGGACAAAACGGCAGGACGCCTGGGCGGCTACCGGATCGCAAGGAGCTTGTGCGTTTGCAGCGACAATCGCAGCCGCTCCGGGTGCTCCTGAACGGCCCCGATGCACAGGGCGACGGCGGCGGGGTTGAGGGCGTTCGGCTGCACGAACGTCGTCCGCCCATGCCGCCGCGCGCCGTCCAGGGCGCGCGCCAGGTCCGCCGCGTCGTCCACCACATACTTAAACTCCGCCGCGTGGCCCTCGTACCACGGGTGCAGCCGCCCGCCCTGGGGCTGCTTGGGCGAAACGGTGACGTGGTCGATCCCCCATTCGGGCCGGGGCCGCGTCCCGTTCGTCTCCATTTGCAGGCGGTAGCCGGCCGCATGGAGCGCGTCGCACAGGTCTTGCAGGTCGTGGATCGTCGGCTCGCCCCCGGTGAAGCAGACCCAGCGGCACGGCCCGCCCACGCGCCCGATCTCATCCACTAGCTCCCCAACGGTGTAGGTCGCGTTGACCCGGAAGTCTGTGTCGCAGAACTCGCAAGCCAGGTTGCAGCCCGCGAAGCGGACAAAGACCGTCGCCTGCCCCGTTCGCCCCCCTTCGCCTTGCAGCGAGTAGAACACCTCCACGAGCGGCAGGCGGCCCTCTTTGACGACTGCCATTGCCTCCCGCGTCGCCCCCGCCGGGTCGGGCGTCATGCCCCGGTACGCCTTGCCGGAAATCGTTTGCACCATGCCCCCAGTATACCCGAACCGCTTTGCCCCGCTCCTGCGTTATAGCGACATGAACAGCCGTCCGAAAGTCCCCTGGTCGCGCGGGGACAAATTTTTGATGCTCCTCCTCGGCCTGGTCCTGCCGCTGGCTTTGGGCCTGGTCTTCTGGTTCCGCGCCCTGGACCGGAACCCGGACGTTTCTATCCCGACGCCCACCATGCCCACGACGAACGCCCGCGACTTCTACATCGCCGCCGCCAACGCCGTCGTGGACGACAAAAAGATCGGGGACGCCCGTACTCCCCAGAACTTGGCGGGCCGAACGCCCAACAGCCCACCTCCTCCTTCGCTGGCGGACAAGGAAAAATTAGTGGCGGAGAACGCGGGGGCGGTCCAGACCCTCCATACCGGGTTCCAGTACCCCTACCAGGAGCTGCCAGCCCGGTCATACAGCACCCCATTCCCGCACTACCAGAAGATTCGGGCGCTGGCGCGGTTTCTGTCCTTGCAAGCGCAGGTGGACGCGGAGAAAGGCGACGCGGCGGGGGCGATGGACGCGAGCCTGGACTCCGTCCGGGTGGGCGAGACGATGCCGCGCGGCGGCCCGCTCATCGGAATGCTGGTCGGGGTTGCCTGCCAGGCCATCGGGCGGCAGCAGGCGTGGAAGGCGGCGGGCCATCTGAACTCCGCACAGGCGCGGGCGGCGGCACGGCGGCTGGAAGCCATCCGCGCGGGCCATGTGCCCTTTGCAGACACGATGCAGGAGGAGGAATGGACGGGTCAGGCGAGTCTGCTGGAACTCATGCACCGCCGGGATTGGTCGGGCGAACTGGCGGGCGCGACCACACCCGATCCGTCCGGCGAGCAGAGCGGCAACTCACCGGGCCGGTGGCTGTTCGCGACGCGCATCCGGCTGATCGGGAAACGTCGCATACTGGCGGACTATACGCGCTCCTTGGACCGGATAATCGCCGACGGCCGGCGGCCTTTTGCGGCTCGCTCCCGCGCACCCGCGATTGAAGCCACCGGGGACCCAGTGAACGACATGATTACCCCCGTTTTTTGGAACACCGGCCTCGATGAAGTCAAGGCTGACACCGAGAACGCGCTGCTCCTGGTCACGCTGGCCCTCCGCGCCTACAGACTCGACCACGGCGCGTACCCGCCGACGCTGGACGTGCTGGCGCCGGGCTACCTGCGGTCCGTCCCTAATGACCCATTCGCCCTATCCGGTCCACTGCGCTACAGGCGCACGGGCGCGAATTACCTGCTTTACAGCGTCGGGCCGGACGGCAAGGACGACGGGGGCGCGGCGATCTTCGACCGCACGAAACCCGCCCCCAAGACTATCGGGGGAAGCGACCAGCGCCGCTATGTGCTGCAAGACAGCCGGGGCGACATTGTGGCGGGGGTGAATACGAATTAGAAAAGTTTTACCAGCAGACAAGAACAAAGGGCGGGAAGACCCCGCCCCTACACTGTAGAATGTAGGGGCGGGGTCCCCTCGCCCCCAGTTGACCGCGTGCTACCCGTTCCACGGATGCGCCTTGTTCTTCGCCGGGTCGGTCGGGTCGCCCCCCTGCCCCGTCTCGTCCGCCGAGCGGGTGCTGTCCGGGTCTATGTCCCCGGCGGGCAGTTCGTCGCCCGCCGTTGTCGTGGCGTCGGTGGTCGTGTTCGGGATGATCCCTTCCGCCGCGTCGGTCGTCTTATCCTGTCCCATTGGCGCCCTCCTCTTTCGTCTTCGAGGGTGCGGCGGCGGCGTTCGGGGCGGGGTACTCGCCCCCGCTGTGGCCCATGCCCAGGGCGCTGTGGGCGGGCGCGTCTCCGCCGCCGGGTGATGCCGAGTCCCCGCTGCCGGTCTGCTGCGGGTCGTGCGGGTGCGTGTCGTCGGCGTCAGTGACCGGTGTGTCTTTGGTGAGTTCCACGGTGTCAAGTCTCCTCGCTGTCTTGAGTTTACCCGCGCCCGGATTGCCGACAAACACGGACGCCTCAGCCGACCTCGGCGCGCATCCCCGACTCCCCGCCGTCCGCGATGCCGCTGTCCGTCGTCACGGTCTCGCGCAGGTGCAGGCCGCGCACGTTGGGCAGTTCCTCCGTCGAGTCGTCCTGGGGCGCGTAGCCGACCAGCTCGCGGGCGTCGGAGATGTCCAGGCGCTTGAAGCGGTTGTCGCTCAGGCCGTGCAGGACGGCGAACTGGACGTTCTCGACGTCAATGCAGCGGTTGATGAGCTGGTCCAGGTCGCGGCGCGAGACGAACGAGTCCAGCATCCCGATCCCCTTCTCGTCGCGGACCGACTCGACGGGCTGGAAGGCCCCGATCCGCAGGGCGATGGCGCTGACGCCCTCCTTCTCGGCCATGTACCGGCACAGCGCCTCGCCGAAGCACTTGGAGACGCCGTAGATGTCGCCGGGGTTGACCGGTTCGCTCGTCTTGACCTGCACATCGGGCGGATACCCAGAAACCGCGTGGATGGACGAGGCGTAAATGACGCGCTTGACGCCCGCCGTCTTGGCCGCCGCGAAGACGTTGTAGGTCCCGATGATGTTGGTTTCCAGCAGCGACTGCCACAGCGACGACGGCCCCGGATCGCCCGCCATGTGGACGATGGTATCCACGCCCGCGCAGACCGCCTTCAGCCGGTCCAGGTCTCCTAAATCGGCCTCCACCACCTCGCCATATGGCTTAATGGCATCGATTCCCTCCTCGTCGCCGCGCACCATCAGCCGCAGCGCGTACTTGTCCCGCGCGTGCTCAGCGAAGAACGACCCGATGCGCCCCGCCGCGCCCGTCACCAGGACGTGCCGCCGCGCCCCCTCCGCCGTCTTCGCCAGCGCCCCCGCCTCCGTCGCCGTAAATGACTGTGCCATCCGCGTTGTCCTCCGTTGGTAAGATGCCAGCCCGTTCTTCCCCGGCGGCAAGACCTGGAAACGCGGCAGGCATGGGAACAAGGAAAAGGAACTGGGGGCCGCGACGGCGAACTACCCGCTGCCCACCCGTGGAGACTCCGAAAGGAGCAGTCGGGCAGCCGGGGTTCCGGCCAACCGGAAGAGCCATTGCGCTGGACGGCGGAGCGATCCGCAAGAACTCAGAGCCACCAGGCGAGTTGCTGCGGCTAAAAAGAGAGGGACAAGGCATCAGTACCTTGTCCTACTCAGAGCCGCATCATGCACCACTAACACAGAAAGCCAGCCGTATAGTATGCTTGCAGGCACCACTATCAATCAGATACAGCAGTCAGCAATCAACATCATTTCGCAGAACCCAAATGGTATTCGCTACACGCCGTTGAAAACCCTACTTCGGCAACAGTTTCCGCAGGTCCCCGAAGGCACAATCCACAATGCTATATGGTTGCTACCTCAGAACCATTCCAGTCAGATTTACAAGCCAGTTCAAGGCTTGTACGCACCTACCGGTCCAGCAAGCTCGTCCACGTCTGCAACAGCGGTTATTGTCGCTCCGCTACCCGCCGTGAAACCCCCAAGTGAGAAGCAGTTCTATCAGCCTTTCGCTGACTATCTGAAGAACGACCTTGAAGAAGCTACTGAGGCAGAGGAGCTTGGTGGCGCGGGACTGGGTAAAAAATGGGGAACGCCGGACATCGTCGGCGTCTATAAACCGCTAGCCAGTGATCGAATCAAGTTTGATTTAGAGATAGTTTCCGCCGAGGTCAAGATTGACCCACAAGAGTCGGTCACAGCTTTTGGTCAGGCAATCGCTTACAGACTGTTCTCGACAAAAGTGTACGTTGTAATGCCCAGCACTCTGCCAAAAGAAGACCAAAGCCGCCTCGAAGCATTATGTATGTTGTTCGGCGTGGGGTTGGTCATCTTTGACCTGAACATCAACGCTCCTAACTTTAGCACACGGGTTCGCGCTCAACGGTTCGCCCCAGATATGTTCTATGTGAACGTGTTTGCCGACCAACTTTACAAACACAACCTTACGCTGTTTCAGAAGCTCTTTTGATGCTCCATTCAGGCGGTTTCCCGCTATGGATGCTGTACCTTGACTATCCCCCGCCCCCGGCAGTATACTAAAGGCAACAACTCAGGAACCGAGCACAGACACACAATGGCGTTGGATGAAAGATATAACTTCCGGGAGATCGAGGCGAAGTGGCAGGCGCGGTGGGCTGAGGCCGACCTGTACCACGCCGAGATGGACCCGGACAGGCCCAAGTATTACGGGCTGGAGTTCTTCCCCTACCCGTCCGGTCAGGGATTGTCGGTGGGGCACTTCAAGAACTATGCGCCGACGGATGCCTTCCTGCGCTTGAAGGCGATGCAGGGCTACAACGTCCTGCACCCGATGGGCTGGGACGCCTTCGGGCAGCCCGCCGAGAACGAGGCCATCAAGCGCCAGCGCAACCCCGGCCCGATGGTGGCCGAGTTCGCCGCCACCTACAAGCGGCAGATGAACCTGATCGGCATGGGGTACGACTGGGACCGGGAGATCAATTCCAGCGATCCGGGCTATTACAAGTGGACGCAGTGGATTTTCCTGCTGCTCTTCAAGCGCGGGCTGGCTTATCGGCAGAACGCGCCGGTTAACTGGGACCCGGTGGACAAGACCGTCCTGGCGAACGAGGAAGTTGTCAACGGGCGTGGCTGGCGTTCCGGCGCGCTGGTTGAAAAAAAGAACATCCCGCAGTGGTATCTGAAGATCACGGCCTACGCCGACCGTCTCCTAAACGACCTGGACAAACTGGACTGGTCGGAGGGCATCAAGCAGCAGCAGCGCAAGTGGATCGGGCGCAGCGAGGGCGCGGAGGTTCACTTCCAGGTGATCCCAGCGGCATCAGCGTCCGGCACTGGCCTAGCCGACCTATTCGGAGGAAGTCGCTCCGCGACTGAGGAGTCACCGTCGGCCACCCTGTCCTCAACCCCGGAGGGGTTTTCTCCGAGTAGACCGGCACTTCCAGTGCCGGGCAATGACGGACCGGGTGACACCATCACCGTCTTCACGACGCGCCCGGACACGCTCTGGGGGGCGACCGTCATGGTGCTGGCCCCGGAGCATCCCCTGGTCGCGGCGCTGACGACGGCGGAGCAGCGGGACGCCGTGGCGGCCTATGCGGCGCGGGCGGGGCGCGAGACCGAAATAGACCGGCAGGCGGAGGGGCGCGAAAAGACGGGCGTCTGGACGGGCGCGTATGCCACCAACCCCGTCAACGGGCAGCCTGTCCCCGTCTGGATCGCCGACTACGTCCTGATGGGCTACGGTACGGGCGCGATCATGGCGGTCCCGGCCCACGATCAAAGGGACTTCGACTTCGCCCGCAAGTTCGGCCTGCCGGTCGTCCCCGTGTATCAGGAGCCGGGGCAGGAAGTAGACGGCGAGACCATGACGGCGGCGACCACGGACAAGGGCGTCTTAGTGAACTCCGGGCCGTTCGACGGGCTGGCCTACAGCAAGGAGACGGTGCGGAAGGTCGCCGAGTGGCTCCAGTCGGACGGGCTGGGCAAGCCTGTCGTGACGTATCGGTTCCGAGACTGGCTGCTGTCCCGACAGCGGTACTGGGGCGTCCCGATCCCGATCATCCACTGCCCGATCCACGGCGAGGTCCCCGTGCCCGACGACCAGTTGCCGGTCGTCCTGCCGCCCGTGGAGAACTACCAGCCGACGGGGACGGGCGAGGGGCCGCTGGCGAGCATCGCGGAATTTGTCGAAACGAACTGCCCCGTCTGCGGCGGGCCGGCGCGGCGCGAGACGGACACGATGGCAGGCTTCGCCTGCTCGTCCTGGTACTTCCTGCGCTTCGCCGACCCGCACAACAGCGCGGCCCCGTTCTCGCGCGAGGCCGTGGACTACTGGCTGCCGGTGGACACCTATGTCGGCGGCGCGGAGCACGCCGTCATGCACCTCTTGTACGCCCGTTTCTGGAACAAGGTGCTGTTCGACGCCGGGATGCTCGGCTTCGACGAGCCGTTCACGCGCCTGCGGAACCAGGGCATGATGCTGGCCTACACGCCGGGCCGCAAGCCGTCAGCAGGGGAAAATGCCGAAGGCGAGGAAGACGAAAAGATTGAAGACTGGGTTGTCCTGAAGCCCGAGGAGAAGGAGACATACCCCGAAGACCAGAAGGTGTACCGCTGGACGAAGATGTCAAAGTCGTTGTACAACGTGGTCACACCCGACGAGGCCGCCGAGCGGTTCGGGGCGGACAGCCTGCGCGTCTATGAGATGTTCGTCGCGCCCTTTGAAGAGACCGTGCAGTGGAGCGAGGAGGGCATCCGGGGATCGTCCAAGTTCCTGGCCCGCGTCTACCGCCTGGTCGCGCAGTTCGCGGACGGATGGACGCCGGACTGGCGGGCGTCTGTCGGTGAGGCGGCGGGCAAGGACCGGGACCTGCGCCGCAAAACGCATCAGACCTTGCTTCGGGTGGCGGACGACCTGGAGAACTTCCGCTTCAACACCGCCGTGGCCGGGCTGATGGAGTGGGTCAATATGGCTTACGAGGTCGCCAACGCCCTGCCGTCCGGCACGCGCTCCCCCGCCTTGGACGAGGCCATGGAATATCTCGTTCTGGCCCTCGCCCCCTTCGCGCCGCACCTGGCCGACGAGATGTGGACGGAGGGGCTGGGGCAGTCCGGCTTCCTGTACCGGCACCCGTGGCCGCAGGCGGACCCCGAGGTCGCCAAGAAGGACGAGATCACGCTGGTCGTCCAGGTCAACGGCAAGGTGCGGGACAAGCTGACCGCCCCCGCCGACGCCGGCGGGGACGCCCTGCAAGCACTGGCCCTCGCCAGCCCGAAGGTGGTGGAGGCTTTGAACGGCAGCGCCCCCAAGAAGGTCATCGTGGTCCCCGGCAAGCTCGTCAACGTGGTGCTGTGAGCGCCGCCGCAGGTGGCGTGGAACTGAAGTTCTACGCTGTGGGGCCTGCGGCCGATTGTCCGCCTTCGCGGACATGGATAGGCGGGTGAACACAAGGTTTGCCCCTACCTCTGGTCTCCCCGTAGGGGGAGACTGGGCGCTTCGCCCCACAGCGTAGAACTTCAGTTCCACGACTGCAATCCAAGACGTTACGGGCGAAGGCTTCGGCTCGCTTCGGCCAGTTCCTCGGGCCGCTGCGAGCCGACCAGGACGCGGCGGCCATCACGGAGGGTCAGGCGGACGCCCCGGCTGCCGCGCGCGTTCAGGGCGACCCCGCCCCGGCCCCATC
>CAXTWM010000023.1:0-5630 GCA_964247915.1 uncultured Armatimonadales bacterium
GGCCAATGCCTCCCTGCTCGCCGGGCTGAAGGACAAAACGGACACGACGCCGGGTGACGCGCTTTACAACACCACCCTCCAGGGCTTCTACCAGGGGACCGTCTCCGACGCCGGCGGGCGGGCGGCCAGCGCCACGTCCGCCTCCGCCAGCGCCGGGGCGACGCTGACGCAGCTTGGGCAGCAGCGCAACTCGGTGACGGGCGTTTCCACCGACTCGGAGATGGTCAACCTGCTGAAGTACCAGCGCGCCTACCAGGCGTCCGCCCGCGTCGTGCAGACGATGGACGACATGGTGGGGACGCTGATCAACAACTTATTTTCAGCGAACTAATCCGCGCGGATACGGAATAAAGAAGACAGGGGACAGGGGACGATGCGAATCACCAACAGCCTTCAATACGGAAACCTTCAGCAGAACATCGAGACCAGTCTGGAGAACTTCACCAACATCCAGGGGCAGATCTCGACGGGGAAGAAGCTCACCAGCTTCGCCGACGACCCGGCGGGGGCCTCCCAGTCCCTGTCCCTGCACAGCGCGCTGGCGGACAACGCGCAGTACCAGCGGGACGCGGACTCGGCCAAGTCCTACCTGTCCGCCGCCGACGGCGCCCTGTCCAGCGTCAGCACCATCATCCAGTCGGCGCGTCAGATCGCCGTCCAGGGCGCCAACTCGAGCGAGTCTCCGGACAGCCTCAAGGCACTGAGCAGCCAGGTGGACGGCATCATCCAGCAGGTCACCCAGCTCGCCAACACCGACCTGCACGGGACCTACCTGTTCGGGGGGACGCAGACGAAGACCCCCCCCTTCGACGCCGGCCAGAACTACCAGGGCAACGCGCAGCCGCTCTCGGCGGGCATCGGGCCGGGCTACTCCATCCAGACCAGCGCCGTCGGGAGCGCCGTCTTCGGCCCCACCTTCACCGCCCTTCAGTCGCTGAAGCAGCACCTCTCGGACGCCGCGACGGGGGCGGCGGGCGCGCAGGGCAACATTTCCTCGGACATCGCACGGGTAGACTCGGGGCTGGCCGCGGTCAACGCCGCGCAGGCGACGGTCGGCGCCAGGAGCGCCGAAGTCACCGCCGTCAAGCAGCAGTTGACGCGGGCGCAGACCGGCTACGAGACCTCGATCTCCAACATCGAGGACGTGGACCTCGCCACCGCCTATGTGCAGCTCCAGAGCGCGCAGAACGTCTACCAGGCGTCGCTGGCGACCACCGCCAAGGCGACCCAGTACAGCCTCACGGATTACCTGCACTAGAATCACCCGCACGAGATTCGTAGAACCATTAGGAGTAACCCTGTTCATGCAGATCGAAACCACGCGCTTCGGCGCCCTTGACGTGGAGGAGCGGAAGGTGATCACCTTCGCGGACGGCCTGCCCGGCTTCGAGGAGTGCCGCCTGTTCACCCTGGTCCCGCACCACACGGCGGACGGCGGCAAGGGCAGCCCGTTCGTCTGGCTCCAGTCCCTGGAAGACGGCGGGCTGGCCTTCCTGGCGATGGAGCCGCACCAGGCGTTCCCCGACTACGCCCCGCGCGTCCCGCGCGCCGAGCTGGAGGCGCTGGCGCTCGCCGACGAAGCCGCCCGCCCGCGCCTGTATTCGCTGCTGACCGTCCCCCAGGGTGACCCCGCCGGCATCACGGCGAATCTTATGGCCCCCGTCGTCGTCAACGCCCGCGCGCGCGTGGCGAAACAGGTCGTCCTGAACACGGACCAGTACGGCCTGCGCCACCGCCTCCTGCCGGGCGATTAAATTCCCTGCGCCCCCTCTTGACAAGGGAAAGCAATAAGCAGTAAAATGGCGTATCACTTGCATGCGCCGTGAAAATCGTTTCGCCGCGTAGTGCCAGGGAGGGCCGTATGTTAGTTCTTACGCGAAGATTAAACCAGAGCATCAAAATCGGCGATGAGATCGAGATCACGGTCATTGAAGTCCGTGGCGATCAGGTCCGGCTGGGCGTCACCGCCCCGCGCGACGTTTCCGTCCATCGCAAGGAAGTCTACCTGCAAATCCAACAGGAGAACCGGGCCGCCTCCGGGGCGCCCGACGCCCCCGACCTGGACGCCCTGGGGGACGCCATCACCAAGCAGGGCAAAGTCAAATAGCGACCGGGCCACGCAGAACGCCCGCTCCAAATGGAGCGGGCGTTTTTTGTCCGCCGCGATCCAAGAGGCATCTGCTGTGTCATACATCATGCCTGCCCGCGAGGATCGCGGCGCTATCGGATCTTTCTTCGCGGCGGCAAGGGACGCCGGGCGTCGCGGAGACCGGGCGCAGGTCCCCGCGATCATGGAAGCTTTGCACAGCCGCTTGAGTCCATTTGTGTGGCGGGCCGGGCTGCACGCACTCGCCCAGCTTGGGGCCGTGGAAGCCCTGCCCCTCGTTGACCGCTCTGTTGAAGAGCGTTACGAGGACGAAAGCAACTTCGCCCAGGCGGCAAGGGCGCGTCTCATCGCGGAAGCGAGCGGGAGTGAAATACCGGCGGCGGAAGGCCATGCCGGGGTAAAGGTGCGCGCGTTTTTTCGAGAACTGGATCGGACGCACACCACCTTGAACGCCGATCTCTACGCCTTCCGCCATCCCGCCGCAGCCCTCAACGAGCGGGGGCAGCGGTTTTTCATCTCCACAACCGGCCCAACGACGCAGCCCGTCGCCATCTACGCGCTGCGGCAGCTTGCGGACATGGTGTACCACGGGGAATTCGCGCGCTATGCCGTCCTGCCGGACGTCGTGCTGACGCATTTCCGCGAGGACTACGGCAGCGCGCTCAAAATGCGCCTCGCCCCTTTGTCCCGGCCGGAGCGTCTTCAAACGCTGGTCGAGGAGCTGGCTCACAGGCAGGTCCTGCGCGGTGAGACGCGCTATGACATGCAACTTGCCGCCAATGAGGGCGAGGAGGCAGGCCGGCTCATCGCCGCCAAGCTGGAGCAGATGGAGGCCAACCGGGAGGGATATTCGGGGGCTGGTTTCACGGCTCTCTTTCGGGTATTGGGCGGCCTCGGCGACGCGCGGTACGAGCCTGTTGTTCGCCGCTTCTTTCAGAAGCCTGGCAAGATCAATTGCAACAACCTTGGGTACTACAATGTTCGCGACGGCATCGCGGTGACGCTGGTGTCCGCCTACTGAATTCCGGCAGGCAGACGAGCAAAGACCCGCCGACGCGGTCGCGGGCGGGTCAAGAACAATCTCTCTCCGGCAGCGGCTAATCACCCGCGCGGCTGAACATCTCCGTCACCCAGAACTCGCCGTGCGCGTTGCGGTAGACGCCCAGGCCGATCTTTGTGAAGCGCTTTTCCAGGATGTTGGCCCGGTGGCCGGGGCTGTTCATCAGGGCGCGGTGGCCGTAGTCCACGTTGTAGATGTCGTTGAAGACGCTGCAATAGTAGATGTTCTCGCCGATCAGCAAGGCCTCGGGCGTCGAGCCGCCCCCGTCGTGCAGGCCCTTCAGGTAGCGGTCCATCGGCGTGCTCAGGCCGGGCGTCGGCGAGTGGTGGTCGAAGTAGTCGCGGGCGCACATCTCGCGGGAGTGGGCGCGGGCGGTGCGGACCAGGAGCGGGTCCACGGCCAGGGCGTTCAGCCCGCGCTCCGTGCGCTCGGCGTTCACCTTCTCGATGAACTCCTGCTCCTCGGCGCACAGGGCGTCGGGCGACGCGGGGGCCGTCTGAACCGGCGCCGGCGTCTGCCAGACCATCCGCACCTGGGGCATCCGGGCGGCGCGGGGGGCGGACGCCAGCAGAACCGGCGTGACAGCGGGGCTGGCGGCGGCATGGGCGGCACCACTATTGGCGGCCACGGTCGGCGGGCCGATGGCGGGAACAGGAAGAACATTGGCCGTGGCCCAGAAGAAACCGGCCAGCAAAATAGATTTAAGCATCCCTGCGGTGACCTTTCAAGACGGATTGGCGCAAACGTAACGACAATTTCATCTTCGGGTCGTGGCGGGCTTTCCGCAGGGGACGGTGCAGAATCCGGTATCTTTACCGCTCGTATTATAGGAAGGTTGAATCGGCCTCGTTATCACCCTGTATTAACAGAAGGTGACAATGCACCGCCGGAAGGCGCGAAAGAAAACGCAGCGGCTACAATAGCCTAACGCTGGAACTCTTTCGTGCCGAAAATAGTCGAAACTATATGCGGGGGGGACTGTCAGGGTCTCCGATGGGACCGTGTTCCGGGGTGCGTCATCATATCTATACGAGCTGAGGTCTGTTTGCCATGAACAATGTCGTTCAACGAGAAGAAACGTCGGAGCCTGACGGCTCCCGTGGGATGGACATCATCCCACACACCGTTCGCGAGTTCGGCGTCGAGGCGCGCAAAGCGGGCAAAGCCTGGGAAGCGGCCTTCAACGGCCCGATCCAGTCTTGGGCGGACGCCCACACCGGCCAAACGCTCTACGGCGTCACCGTCCGGCTGTCGCGGCTCAAGGACCCGATCAGCCGTGAGCTGTACTCCACCAACCTGCTGTTTTACATGCCGGAAGACCAGATGCACGGGATGCATAACGTCTACGAGATGGCCCGGCGGTTCCCCTTCACGCGCATCCGGGGGCCGCGCACGCTCGTCCCGCACTGCCCGCCGCGCGAGGGGCGGCTGTGGTACGACGCCAACCCCGAGGGCGTCATCATGGAGGACCTGCGCCTGACTCCTGCGGCGCTCCCCGACGGCCGGCCCGGCTTCTTCGTGACCGGCCAGGGCTACCGGGGCAAGGTGATGATGCCGGATGGACGCTTCATCCATGACGTCGGGGTCTACGGCGGCTACCTGGACCCCCAGGAGCGTCCGGGCCAACTGGAGCTTCAGCACCTGTTCGGCGGCATCGAGTTCGGCGCGGCCCTGACCGACGGCGATGAGGACCGGCTGCTGGCCGAGCTGGGCGAGGGCGTGTGGGTCAAGGGCATCACCGGCAGTGCCGCCGAGGAGATGCACGTCGAGTCCTACAAGAACTCGGTCAAGCTGCCGTGCCTGGACGGGCGCAGGACGCTGATCGGGGCGCGCTCGATGAGCGAGACCAAGCAGATCGCCTACTTCGAGAGCCTGTCCGGCGACGGCCTGAGCGGGTTTCGGATGGCAGGGGTTATTGACGGGCTGAACCGCGCCCTGGGTCTGGAGATCTGGGACCGGGTGCATCGGGTGGGCCTGGGCAGCAACTTCGTCCCGTGCCCCGAGCTGGATGGCTACATCGGGCTGATCCATGTCGTGCTGGAAAAGAACAACCCTGCCTTTCCCGAGACGCTGGACGCCGTCCATCCGGGCATCAGCGAGCAGTACGAGGGCTGGGTGGTCTGGCTGACGTTCGACGCGGACGGCAGGCCCGTCATCCAGGCCTGCGTCCGCGCCATCACCCCGGACGACGTGCCCGCCGGGTATGAGGGGGCGGGGGAGCTGTTCGACACCAAGCGGGTCGCCTTCCCGATCTCCCTGTACCGCATCGGCGAGTGCCTGTCGGTGGGCTACGGCTGGGGCGACCGCGCGCTGTTCCAGGCGGATTTCGATTACCAGACCGTCACGGCGCAGCTTTCCAGCCACCGCCGGAACTGAACAAGCCGCAACTGAACAACGCGAAAAGGCCCGCCCGGCCCCCGTGAACCGGGGCCCGCGGGCCGGTCGGTATGAGGTTAGTGGGGG
>CAXTWM010000023.1:5640-24285 GCA_964247915.1 uncultured Armatimonadales bacterium
CCGCAATCTAAAACCCCCCAACCTCACCACCCCAACCCGCCCCGCCGCCCCCGTTTCAACGGGGTCCGGCGGGCCTTTCTGTATGAGTTTAGTGGGTCATGTGAACCGGCATCCCGCCCGGCATCCCGTGCATGGGCGAGCCGTGCATCATCGGGCGGCCCATCGGACGGGACGCGCCCCCGGCGCGGTGGTAGCCCGCCGCCTCGGCGGCGGCGGCGCTGGAGAAGTAGACCCGGTTCTGCGCGGCGGGCAGCGCGCCCCGGTCGCCCGGCAGGTGGTAGACGTGCGAATTCCGGTTCGCGACGACCCCGCCGTGCATCCCCATCGCGCCGCCCATGCCGGGCCGACCCATCATGCCGGGCCGGCTGCCAGGCCGTCCGGGCATCATGTGCGCGGTCTGCCCGAAGCTGCCCGTCGCGGGCTGGCCCGGCTTCGGCTTGGGATGGAAGAGCTTGCTGAAAATCCCGTGATGGACGGGCGGGGGGGGAGGCGTCTGCGCCAGCGCGCTGCCTCCCAGAACCGCCAGCGCCGCAAGGGCGGCGGAGAGCGTAAATGTCTTCTGCATGGTCATCTCCTTTGGTGAGTGAGCGCTTAATCGTCCTTCTTGTTAGCGACGGACACCCGGAAAAGGTTCCCTCAGCGCCCCCAAGCCAATCAGCCCACCGAACCCCTGTGAAATCGGGGTCGGCGGGCTGAAGGGTTGTTTCTGCGGCACGGCCCGCCGAGGGACTAGTGCTTCTTCGCCATGTGGTGCGCGATCGCGCCCGCGCCGATGGCCGTCGCCATCGGGTGGCGGTGCATCATGCCGCCGTGCGCGTGCTTCGCCATGTGGTGCGCCATCATGCCCGCGCCGATGCCGGTCGCGGTCGGGTGCTTCTTGAACGGGTTCGCCTGGGCGGCGGGCGCGAGCGCCGAGGCCGTCAAGAGGGCCAGCGCGGCGGGAATCAGAATCGTGTTCTTCATAGTCATCTCCTTTGGTGGATCGTCGTCTTCCACAGCGAATGATTCCCCGGAAAAGTTCCGCCTACACCTCCAAGTTTATTCCGCGTTCTTCAAACCCGCGCTTTCCGAGACTTCCTGGGCGAAGCCGGCCCAATCCCGGTCTTCACGGCCCTTGGCGACCATCGCGGTCAGGCGGTCGTGGACCAGCCCGGCGAGGGGCATGGGGACCTGGCTGGTCTTGGCCTCCTGGAGCAGCAGGCCGAAATCCTTGCGGATGAGGGACGGAATCGCCCCGATGGGCTGATAATGCTCGGCGGCAATCAGTTTGCCGTAGTTCTGGTAGACCGGGCAGGCGAACAGGGTGCTGGTGAACAGGTCGTAAACGGCCTGGCGCGGGATGCCGTTCTTCTGGGCCAGCGTGAACGCCTCGCCCATCGCCTCGATGGCCGCGCCGAGCAGGAAGTTCCCGCACAGCTTGACGACGTTCGCCGCGCCCGCCTCCTCGCCGAAGTCGTGGACGCCCTGGCCCATCGCGTCCAGCACGGGCCGGATGCGGGCTTTGGCGGCCTCCGGGCCGGACGTGGCGATCCACAGCTTCCGGGCCGCGGCGGCATCCGGCTTGCCGAAGACGGGCGCGGCGACGTAGTGCGTCCCCAGCGCGCCGTGGCGCTCAGACAGGCGGCGCGACATCTCGGGCGAGATGGTGCTCATCGAGACGTGGATGCCGCCGTCGCCGAGCGCCTCGCCAAACCCGTTCTCGCCGAAGGCCACCTCCTCCACGGCCTGATCGTTGGTCAGCATCGTGACCACGATGCCGCCTGTCCGGGCCGCCCCGGCGGGCGTGTCCGCCCGCGCCGCGCCCTGTTCCACGAAAGGCTTGGCCTTTTCCGCCGTGCGGTTGTAGACGCGCATCCCGACTCCCGCCTTCAGCACGTTCGCGGCCATCGCGGACCCCATGCCGCCCAGCCCGATAAATCCAATGGTCTCGTTCATAGAAATCTCCTTGTCGCCAGGGAGATATACCCAGGAACGCCCCCGTCCCTGGTTTGCCGCCCGTGCCTGTGGGTAAAGTGGTGTCACCAACCCCCTAATAGAAAGCAAAAACAATCACATGGACCCCTCTGAAATCAAGGAGCATATGGAAGTCGTCGGCACCGACAGCGAGCACGTCGGCATCGTGGACCACATTGACGGCGACCGGCTGAAGCTGACCCACCACGACTCGCAGGCGGACGGCAAGCACCACTTCCTCCCCCTGTCCGCCGTCATGTCCGTCGGCGAGTTCGTGACGCTGAACGTGACCGCCGCCGAAGCCAAGTCCCAGTGGGTCGCCGAGTAGTCGTCTGACACCGCCGCCTACCACAACGATGAAAGCCGTGCAGCGTCTCCGAGAGAGACGTGGCACGGCTTTTGCGTCATTCCGTGAATGGGTATGCTACCGAGCCGCCGCCTGCGTGGCCCGAGTGTTCGGCTTCGCGGCCTTCCCCGCCATTGGCGCTCCCACGAAGATGCCGCGCCCGCCGGTGCAGACGTAGACGCGGCCCCAGACCTGGTTGTCGCCCGTGACGGTGCCTGCGCCCGCAAACCCGTGGGCGCCGTCGCTGACCCGCGCCCAGGACTTGCCCTCGTCGTCCGAGCGGTACAACTGGACATCCGCGTCCTGGTCCGTGGCGGGGCGCGGGCCGCCGACCTGGCCGAAGAGGTACAAGGCGGGGGAGTGGCCGCCGGGCCGACCCTTGCCCAGTGAGACGGCCTGCGCCCACTGGATGCCGGTCAGCCGGGACCACGAACTGCCGCCGTCGGTGGAATGGTACAGGCCGTGTTCGCCCGTCGCCGTCGCCCCGCTAATGGAAAGCCACAGGCCGCCGCCGATGCCGGGGCTGGTGCGGAGCTGGTGGGCGTCGAAGTGCGCGCCCTGCTGGCGGGGCAGAGTGGCGACGCGCTTCCAGGCCGCGCCGCCGTCTTCCGAGCGGTAGAAACCGCCGTCGCGCCGGTCGTACAGGTAGAACCAGCCGGGGCGGACGCGGTCGGCGGCCAGCATCTTGTAGAACGACCAGGGGCCGTTGGAGGCGACCGTTCCCAGCGGGCAGCCCTGGCCGGGTGCCCACGTCCTGCCGTTGTCTCGGGTGTAGTAGACCGGCGTCGAGGCGTCCCCCATCGGCGCCCAGACGACGTTGGCCGGGTCCGTCCCCAGCGCGATACGGCCATACTTGGCGTCCGGGAACGGCTTGGTCGCGAATTCGTGCAGCGTCCGCCCGTTATCGTCCGAGTACGCCGCGTCGCCCGTGTTGTTCCACTGCCAGCCGCCCGCCGCCACAAGATTGTCGGGATGGGCGGGATTGGCGTCAAGCTGGAACACGTCCTGGAACTGGTGTTCGCCCCATTCGCCCTTGCCGCCGCGCGCTGAGAGGGGGATGATCCGGTCGGGGACTTGGCCCAGGTCGGCGTGGCGGAAGCCTCCCATGTCCCAAACGCCGCTGACCAGCGGGGCGCCAGAGGAGGGGCTGACGCAGTCGCCCGTCGTCATCTGTTCGCGGCCCCCCGAGATCAGTGAGGCCGTCAGCGTCGGCTTGCCGATCCCGACCAGGCGGTTCGCGCCGCTGAAGTCGGTTTCGTAGCCCGCCGTCGGGTCGAGCGGGTCAAAGGCGACCTCGGACGAGTAGCCGGTCGGCCACTTGAAGTTCGGGTCGCGCGTCTCCCAGGCGGGCATCGCGCCGAGCGTGATGGTGCTCTTGTCCGGGCTGCCCGGCTCATAGTGGTACTGCGTCCAGGTCGCGCCGCCGTCCCTGGTGTAGAAGATGATGCGGTCGTCGAACGTGATGGTCAGCACCTGGTTCGGGTCCGTTGGGTGCAGCCCGCAGCCGCTGAACGGGTGGCCCCGAAAGCCCGCCGGCGTGATGTCCGTCCACGCGCCGCTCTCGAACTTCCAGAAGCCGCCGTCGTCAGCGCAGGCGACGTACAGGGTACCGTCGGTCGCGATCCAGCCCTTCTGCGGGCTGGCCTTCGGGCCGGGGCCGCCAGCCATCCGCGCCCAGGTCGCGCCGCCGTCACGGCTGACATAGACGCCGCCGTCTACGGTCGGCGCGTCCGGGGCGTCCGAGGCTTTCCCGGCATGGACGCCGACATAGATCGTCGGCGTCGGCCGCCCCGCGCGGCCCGCCTTCCAGTCCAGCGTCACGAACGTCAGCCCGTTGCGGACCGAGCCTTTGGTGGGGAACGAGGTCACTTGCTGCCACGTCTTCGCAGCGTCGCGGGTGACGAACAGGCCGTCTGAGCGCGTCCCGAACCAGACCGTCCGGCTGTCGTTCGGGTCGCAGACGATGCGCTCCCCAGCGGGCTTGTCCTCCCCGCCCGTGTCGCTGTAGACCATCTTGCCGTCCGGGCGGGTCAGGTGGGTGCGGAACCAGTGTTTGCCGCCGTCGGTCGTTTTCAAGACATCATCCAAGCTGCCCCAGCGCCCGCCGCCGGTGTCGGCATAGAAGACGTTCGAGTTGTTGGCGTCCACGGCCAGGCTTTCGACGCTGAACAACTGGCTCCAGCGCCAGGGGATGTTGTCCATCTTGGCGACCCAGCGGTCGTGGGCGCGGTCCAGTCCGAAGAAGCCGCCCGTGTCGCATTTAGTGTAAAGCAATTCGGGGTGCTTGGGGTTGACGACCACGCCCGTCGCGTACTCCACCCCGCCCATGACGGAGTTGCCCCAGGTGTATGGCACGGGGGCGGACAGCCGGACTGGGGCGGTCGGCGTAATCACGGTGTCCTCGTCCGCCGAGGCGGGCGGCATGGCAAGGCGAGCCAGGCCGAAGGCGGCGCAGAGGAGCGCGGCGGTGCGAGCAGGGCGCATGGTCTTCCTTCTAAGCCGGGGCGTCGGGCCGCAGGCCGAGGGCGAGCTGGCGGTAGTGCTCGTCGGACCGCGTCTGGATGCGCGTCACGTTGTCGGGCGTCAGGTAGGTGGCCGTGCCGCAGGCGAGCGCGCCGAGCAGGATGCGGGCGGCCTTGTCGCCCATCAGATGGATGTTGCGGACCTCCTGCGCGGACTTGCCGACGGCGATGAAGCCGTGGTTTTGCAGGTAGATGGTCTTGGGCGCGGCGCTGTGCGTCTCGATGTAGGCCAGTACCCGGTCGCGCAGGGCGCGGGCGAGGGGGATGCCGGGGTCGGTGTACGGGACGCAGCACGGCGCGACGCCGCAGACGACGATCTCGTCGGGGAACAGGCGCCCGCCGCCCTGCATCGCCGCCCATCCCTCGCGCGAGCAGAGCAGGCCATTGACGGACGTGACGTGGGTGTGCCCGATGAAGTCAATGCCGGGCAGGGACAGCAGGAAGCCGTGAAAGATGGTCTCGACCGAAGGCATCCGCCCGCTGCCGTCCGTGCAAGAACTCAGCAGCAGGTCTTTGACCTCCGAGTCGGCGTAGTCGCGCCCATTGTTCAAGGCGTCCAGGACGGGCGCGAAGCGGACCCGGCTGACCTGTTCCGGCCCCAGCGTCCTGAGTTCGGAGCCGCTGGCCTTGACCAGAAATGTCTCGTCGTCCACGCGCGTGGACGTGTTGCCTTCGCCGAGAATGGCCCAGTCGTGAACGGGATCGCCTAGATAGTGCGAGAGGTCCAGCAGCTCCTGGAGCTTGGCGTCGTGTGTGGTGGTCTGGTCGGGCATGGTAGGCGTGGTGTCTCCTGAAGGGCAGATTCACCCCTCCCGGTGCCGAACTCGTGAGCCGGGAGGGGTCTTTACCGTGCAAATGTTTCCGTGGGGAACGAGCCTCGGGCGAGGGCGCGCGCCTGCGTCCAGTCCGCGACCGCGCCGGAGGCGACCAGTTGGGCCAGGACGTTGCCGATGGCCGTCGCCTCGGACGGTCCGGCGACCACGGGGATGCCGCAGGCGTCCGCCGTCAGTTGGTTGAGCAGGCGGTTCTGCGAGCCGCCGCCGACGATGTGCAGGGCGTCAAACTTCGTGCCGAGCAGGTGTTCCAGGCCGTCCAGCGCCTCCCGGTACGCATGGGCGAGGCTGTCCAGGCAGCAGCGGACCAGTGCCCCGGCGTCCGAGGGCGCGGGCTGACCCGACTCAACGCAGGCGGCCCGTATCTCCCGCGCCATGTCCGGCGGGGCCAGGAAACGGTGCGCGGTGGCGTCCACGAGCGGGCCGCCGGTCGGCGCGGCTTCGGCCAGGGCGGTCAGTTCGCCGTAGGAGTAGTCCCACCCTTCCGCTGCTTTAAGCGACCGGCGGCACTCCTGCACCAGCCACAGGCCCATGATGTTTTTGAGGAAGCGGACGGTCTCGCCGACTCCGAATTCGTTGCTGAACCCTAGTTCGCGCGCTTCCGCCGACAGGTTCGGCGCGGGCAGCTCGACGCCGAGCAGAGACCAGGTGCCGGACGAAAGAAACGCCCAGCGCGTCCCCGGCGCGGCGGGCGTGGCGGCGACGGCGGAGGCCGTGTCGTGCGAGCCGGGCGCATACACGGGAACGCCGCTCTCGGTCACGCCGACGCGCGTTCCCGCCGGGACTATCTCGCCCAGGAAGTGCGACGGCAGGCCCAGCCGCGTCAGCAGCGACGGCTCCCAGGCCCGCGTTGTCGAGTTAAAGAACTGCGTCGTGCTGGCCTCGGTGCGCTCATTAGCGACGCTGTGGCCCCCGGTCAGTTGGTGGTGAAATAGATCAGGCATCAGCAGCAGGTGGGCCGCCCGGTCCAGCAGACCCGGCGCGCGCTGCTGCGTGGCATAGAGCTGGTATAGCGTGTTGAAAGGCAGGAACTGCACGCCCGTCTTGGCCCAGATCTCTTCCAGCGGGACGAGTGCGTGAACGTCCCTCATCGCGGGCGTGTGGCGCTCGTCGCGATAGTGAACCGGCGCTTCCAGGAGCTTCCCTTGTGCGTCCAGCAGCCCGAAGTCCACCCCCCAGGTGTCCACGCCGACCCCGTGCAGCGTCCCCGCCTGCGCCTGTGCCCGCCCGAGCAGGCTCTCGATCTCGCCGCCGATGCGCCCAATGTCCCAGCGTCGGACGCCGTCCGGGCCGATATCGTCGTGCCCCCGCCCCGTCGCGAACCGCCCGACTTCCTCCAGCGTCAGGCGCTCCCCGTCGAACGCCCCCAGGATGCCCCGCCCGCTCTCCGCTCCCAGGTCAAAGGCCAGAAAATGCTGCTTCGCTGCCATAAAGTCCCCGTGCCTCTGTTATAGCGTTTCCAGAGCGTGACGCCCAGCCTGAGACTTAGAAAAAGCCTCCCCGCGTATTGTGCTATAATGAGCAGAGCAAGAGGAGGTCGGCCATGCACGCAACATCCGTTCTGGAACCCGAAACCGAAGTTCGCCCCTTTGAAACGTGTTCGTTTCTGTGGGGCGACCGCAACTTTCTGCTGCGGCAGCCTGTGCAGATTTTGTCCGCCCGCCAGAACGGGCTTTGGGTCTTCGAGTGCCCGGCGTATGGCCTATCCGCCTTTTCCGCCAGCCGCGAGGAGGCCCTGAGCCAGCTTCAAGAAGAGTTCGCCTTCCTCTACGATGGCTTGATGGGTGAGGCTGATGAGGCCCTGACGCCGGACGCCGGCGCCCTGCGGGACCGGCTGCGCGCGGACGTCAAGCAAGCCCAGGTTCTCGCCTGATGCCTACCTACCGCACACAGGAGTTTGAAGCGGCACTGGAAAGACTCGGCTTCCGACGCGACAAGACGCACCATAATATGTTCTGGTACTACTATGGCGACCGGAAGACAGCCTTGAGAACGCGCACCAGCCAGGGCGAAAGGAAGTTCGACGACTCGATGCTCAGTATGCGTCGGAAGCAGGTGGGCAACCTTTCAAAAGCGCAGTTTCTAGAGATGCTAGACGGGCGGCTGACGCCGGAAACATACCTCCAGCACTTGCTGGATAACGGGATCTTTCAAGCGGAGGAAGACCGGGAGGCGTGACAGCCTCCCGTTCTTCGTGTCTCAGATCGGGAACGTCCGATAACCTGCGTGGCCGGTCGCCAGAAAGTAGAGGGACCAGAGGGCGGAGATGCCGTAGTCGCCCAGGACCAGGCCGATGAAGAAGGGCAGGGCGCTCCGGTACATCTTGACGCCGCCGTAGCGCAGGATCAGCGTCTTGGCGAGCCAACCGAGCAGGACGGGGAACCAGATCCAGGTCATTGTGTCCGTGCTGCCCACGGCGTACCCGATGGGGTGCAGGGGCCACCAGGTAAACCGCGTCCGCAGGAAGCCCAGGACGGTGACGACGGCCAGCCCGGCGACGGCGGCGCTGATGCGGGCGGTGTCGGCGGCCTTGGGGGCGTTCAGCCAGCCCTGCAACTCGTCGAACCCGTAATGCCCCTGCCCGGTCCGCCAGTCGTTGACGTGGGCGCTGGCCGCGCCGTAGTGGTAGTAGATGCCCAGGCACGAGACCCAGGCGGCGAGGCAGCCGACCAGGATGGCGACGAAGACCGCCAGCGTCAGATGCCGAGGGTTCATCGGGCGCGGCCCGGTCGAGTCCGCGATCTTCATGGCCTCGATCTCGGCGGGCTGGGCGAGGCAGCGCCAGTCCGAGTCGAACCAGCGGACGAACGAGAACGCGGTCAGTTCCTGGGGCGAGAAGGCTTCCGTCCCGCCGAACCGCACCATGTTCCCGTGCGCCAGGTTGAAGGGCGCCTGCCCCCAGGGCAGCCCGGCCTCGGCCCGGATGCGGGTGAAGGTCAGCGCCAGTAGCAGCAGCAGGACCCAGAAGACCAGCGACACCCACAGCGACAGCCCCAGGGCGACCCCGAATCCGACCAAAAGCGCCGAAGAAGTGAACAGGCCAAGATAGGCCGCCCGGTAGGACATCGGCTCCGCCGAGTCGTCTACGTCCGTCGCCCCCTGGAACGCCTTGCGCCAGGCTTCAAGGAGCTGCGGGCGGGCCAGGACCAGCGAGTACAGGGCCAGCCCGAGGAACGCGCCCAGTCCCTGCTCGGCGGTGTAGGGCATGTTCGCCAGGGTCGGCCCCGCGCCCGGATCGCGGAAGCCGAACGAGGTCGCGGCGACGTTCTGGAGCTTGGAAAACAGGTAAAAGAACCAGCAGGAGAACGACACGTCCAGCGACAGCAGGTACGTCAGGCCGATGACCAGCGGATAAAAGGCCAGCGTGGTGTACCCGATGGCGTTCCACGGCGGCGTCTTAATCCCCTGCTCCAGTTGCAGGCCGAGTTCCGGCTTGACCGGGATGTACGGGAAGGTCGGGATCAGCGTGAAGTGGATCGCCGCCAGGCTTTCCAGCACGACCGGGATGCCGACCCCCAGCCACAAGAGGCGGTTGGCCCACAGCGGGGTGGCGCCGCCGTCGCGCGTGATCTCCAGGGGAATCTGGACGATGGGGAAGATCAGCCGCTCCCGGTCCACCCACTGCCGCCGCAGCAGGGCGGCGATGCAGTAGAAGCAGAACAGCAGGGTGAAAATGAATCCGGTCCAGACCATGACCGGCCCCGCCCAGCCCGCCAGGTGCTCCGGCGTGAACAGCGTCGTCTGGCCCTTGTAGTAGTCCTTGGCGACGCTCGCATCGGGGACGGCCCAGGGGCGGATGAGGTGGTGCCAGTTCTCCCACTTGTTTTCTTTGGTGGCGTAATACTTCCAGCCGACCAGGGCGGGCGTCAAAAACTGCATCATGCCGATGCCGCCGATGTAGATGGCGACCGTGTTCATGGTGTAGATGAACATCATCTCCGCCTGCGTCAAGGCCAGCCTGGGCCGGACCTTCTTGACGCCCAGGTTGATCCCGATCAGGACCAGCAGGGCGAACAGGACGGCCATCGGCAGCGACATCGCCGCCAGGTCCGGGCCGGCCGCGACGATCTCGGTGTATTCCAGCCAGAAGTCGAGGATCGGGATCAGCAGCAGGCCGATGATCCAGGCGCGCGGCGTGATGCCGCTCCAGCGGGCCGCGCGCGGCGGGAGGGGCGCGGCGGTTTCGGTGCGTTTCTGTGTCAGGGACATGGGTCGTTCGATGTCTCAGGGCGCGGCGTTGTGAATGCCCCCATAGTAACACACCGGGCGCGGGTTGTCAACCGTTCGCGGTACGGGAAAAGCGGCGGGAGCGGAACATGGAAAAAGCCGCTGCGCCTGTTGACGCAGCGGCCTCAGTGAAGTCGGTGAAGGTTTCTGTGATTGTTAGTCAAGGGCAAGAGACTAAATCCCCAACTCAGTTGACTTCCCCCGTCAGTTTCGTGTGCTCTGTGACCGCAGGAACGCCAGCCTCCGCCAAAAGCTGATTGATGTGCTGCTTCACCTCCGGCGTAGCCGGACGCCACATCCCCTGGAGCACCTCAAACGGAGCAGTGCCCGTTTGGGACCAGCGTTCAGGAGCGATTGGCTGCATCTCGGCTAGGATGTCACACGCGCTGATGGACCCGACATCCTGAAGCTGACTCATCACGTCAACCGCCTTCCAGGGATCGAGCTTGGCGTCGGCTGCCAGTTTCCGCCACACGGGCAGGCAAGCAGGGTCGCGCATGGCGAACAGTGCCTTGTTCGCCAGACGGTACTGGTCCCGGTTGTTAGTGCCCAGCACATTCTGCCGCAAGCCTTCCGCAACGGCGCGCAGCCGCTGGGGATCTCTGGCCGTCACCGTCAGGGGCAGGGAGTAGCTTTGCTCGGACTGAGAATCTCCGGCCTGCACATTTCGCATGCCCCAGGTATATGTCAGATGGGCCGTGAGGTCCAGATGATACCGGCCCGGCTGAGTGGGCTGGAAGCTCGGGCTGAGGACCAGAAAATCCTCGTGCTGGCCCTGTGGCCCGACTGGAACTCCAGTGATGACGTAAGACCGTAACGGCGGGGCGGCCTCGCTGCCCGTCAGTGCCCCCCGCACGGGATGACCGGATGCATCGTTCATCCTTATGGTCAGCCACCTCGGCAGATCATTGTCAATAGAGACAAGCACTCTTTGGTTCTCAGGGTTGAAGACCCGATACTTCAGTATCAGCGGTTCGCCCACAGTGACCGTGCCCTTTGTGAGAGCGATGTCTAGGGTGCCCGGTTGTGGGGCATCGGCAAGGACTGGTGCCGAAGCGCAGCCCCAGGTACTGATGCAGATCACTAGCAAGGCGAATAGATGTTTCATTGGATTGGAATTCATCCTTCTTTTCAGCTCCCCAGCTATGGCAATGGGACTCACAGCGTCCGCGCCGCGAGCCGCCCGCGCAGGTCGTCCGGCGTTCGCAGATCGGCGGTCTTTTGGACCGTCAGCGTTCGGGCCTCGCCGGGCCGCAGGTGGAAGAAGTTGTCTTCCAGGCCCGCCAGTGTGATGTTGTCCGTCCGCCGCAGCCAGACGTAGGGGGCGAAGCGCTGGGCGCGGACAGTGACGAGGAGCGAGTCGCCGCCGTCCGCGACCGTCAGCGTCAGGCCGGGGTCGGCCCGTCGCAGGTCCTTCGGCTCGCAGAGCAGCAGGACGTCCTCGGCGATTGTTCCGTCCTCGGCGGCGAACCGGGCGGAGACGTACACCTCGCGCTCGCGGCCTGCCGCCACTGAGAGCGAAAACGAGCCGACCTGGGCCGCCGCGTTGGCGGCCACGCTCGCGCCCGCCGTTTCCTCCGACAGCGTTTCTCCATCGGGTGTCGCCAGCGTCCAGGTCAGCGCGCCGGACAGCGGCGTCAACAGGTCGCTGACCAGGTGCGCCGTCACCGTCTCGCCGTCCCGCACCAGGGACAGCAGGACGGGGGCGTAGAATTTCTTGCAGGCGAAATATGCCGCCTTCGGCTCGCCCGTCGAGTCAATGACCGACCAGGACTGCACGGGCCAGCAGTCGTTGAGCTGCCAGAACATCGTCCCCCAGTTCCGCCCCTTGCGCCGCCGGTAGTGCTCGACGCCGAACTTCAGGGCCTCGGCCTGATTGCACTGGCTGTAATAGACCAGGTCCTCCAAGCTCTGGGCTTCGGGGAAGTGCAGGGCGATGTAGCCGAGGTAGGTGTCGTAGCCTTTGCGCGTCTTGTCGTGCCAGCGGACGGCGGGCGAATGGGGCGAACGGTCGGCGGGGGCCAGGCACTGGTCCCAGGCGTCCAGGCCGCACGAGGACGCGAAGCCGAACTCGGAGCAGAAGCGGCTGTCGTTCTCCGTGTAATGCACCCAGTCGCCGCGCCCGTGCCAGACGTCCCAGTTGTGGCAGTCGCCGTACTCGGCGGAGTTGCAGTCGCCTGGGGGGCCGCCCCAGGGCGAGCCAGGCCAGTAAGGCGTTTGGGGGTCTTCGGCGGCCACTACGGCGGGCAGCACCTCATGGTACAGATGGTCGCCCAGCAGCCGGGGCGGGCGCGTCCCCGTCCAGTTGCCGTCAAACATCATCTGGTTCTCGTTGTTGCCGCACCAAAGGGCCAGGGAGGCGTGGTGGCGGATGCGCTTCACGGCGGCGGTCGCCTCGATACGGGCCAGGTCGGCATACTCGCCCGTGTCCGGGTAGTAGGAGCAGCCATAGGGGAAGTCCTGCCAGACCAGAAGGCCCATCTCGTCGCAGAGGGCGTAAAACTCGTCGCTCTCGTAGAAGCCGCCGCCCCAGACTCGCAGCATCGTCATCCCCGTGTCCCGCGCCTGCGTGACGCGCTCGCGCAAGCGTTCGGGGGTGATGCGGCTGGGGAACGAGTGGTCGGGAATCCAGTTCGCGCCTTTGGCGTAAACGTCCACGCCGTTGACTCGGAACTTGAACCCTTCGCCCTTGCCGTCGGCGTCCGACTCCTGAATGAGTTCGGTCGTCCGCAGGCCGACCTGCGCCGCCCGGCGGTCCGCATCGCCGTCCTCGTCCGAAAGCGTCAGCGTCAGGCCGTACAAAGACGCCTCGCCGTAGCCGTTCGGCTGCCAGCGGCGGGGGGCGGCGACCGTGACTGCCCCCGACACGCCGACGCGCCCCGTGCCCGAAGGGACGGGCAGGGTGATCGGGTTGGCGCCTTCCAGCGAGATCGAGAGCGTCAAGGGCGCGTCTTCCTGGCCCGGCGCGCGCTCCACCTCCGCCGTCAGTGTGACGGTCGCCTGCCCGTCCTCGCGGAACTCGACGCGGTGCTTCCAGTCGCCCAGGCGGGCCACGGGGACAGCGATCAGCTCGACGGGCTGCCACAGGCCGCAGCCGCGCAGGACCGGCCCCCAGTCCCAGCCGTACTGATACTGCGCCTTGCGGACAAACGCCCGCTCGGCCCAGTTGTCCCAGTGGTAGGGCAGGGTGTCATTGCCGCCCGCGTCCCACGCCGCCTGCCGCTCCCGCCCGACGCGCAGGGCGGACTGAAACGTGACGCGCAGCGTGTTCTCGCCCGCTTGCAGTTTGCCGCCGACGTGGAACTCGTGCGGGATGAACATGTCTTCCGTCTGCCCCAGAACCTCGCCGTTCAGGGCGACCTCGGCCAGCGTGTCCAGCCCGTGAAAGTGCAGGAACGCGCAGGCAGGCGGGGGATCAGTTACGGTGAACGTCGTCTCATAAACCCAATCGTTTTCATCCACCCAGGCGACGCCGTGTTCATTCATCCGCGCCAGCGGGTCCGGGATGACGCCCGCCCGCAGGAGGTCGAGGTGGACGCTGCCGGGTACCTGGGCGGGCAGCCAGGGCAGGTGGTTGTGCGCGGGCGTCCCCGCGCGCGGCACTTCGCGCACGCGCCAACCGGTCGAGAGGGTCTGTTTGGTGGTGTTCAATGGGATTTCCGTAAAGGCGCGGGCCGCCCTTCGTGGTCAGGATGAGGCCATCATAACCGATGGGGCGGCACGTTGTCAAGACGACCGGCGGGTGCTCCCGCAGAAAGGGCCGCTGCGTCCGCAGGAATTAACGAGAGACTCGGGGAAGAATAGGGTGATAGCCGGTTCTCGGGCCTCTGGGAAGGGTCAAGCACATGCCTCTTGGGATGGACGGAAAAAGGGCGCGCCTGCTTAACGAGGCGGCGGGCAGGGAATTAGCGCGGGATGATAAAGGCGCCATCGTCATCGAGGGCGACCTCATCCTGCAAGGCACCCCTCTGACATCCCTGCCGGACAACCTCTGCGTGACGGGCCTGCTCGACCTGTGCGGGGCGTCCATCACGGCCCTGCCGGAGAACCTCACCGTCGGCGGCGACCTGATCCTCGCCTGTTCAGCCGTCACGTCCCTGCCGCAGACCCTGCGTGTCGTCCGGAATCTCCGGTGCAACCATTCCGCCATCGCCGCACTGCCGGACAACCTCGCCGTCGGCGGCAGCCTTGACCTCAATGGCACACCCATCGCCTCGTTGCCGGAGAACCTCACCGTCTCCGGCGACCTTCTCCTTTCCCATACCAACGTCACGTCGCTGCCGGCAACCCTGCGCGTCGGCGGCAATCTCAACCTCACGGGCACACCCATCGCCTCGATGCCGGACAATTTCACCGTCGGCGGCTGGTTGTCCCTCACGGGCACGCCCATCACGTCCCTGCCGAAGAACCTCACCGTCGGCAGCGCCCTTTACCTCCAGGACACACCCATCACGTCCTTGCCGGAGAACCTCACCGCCGGCAGCATCCCACTCCACGACACGGCCATGGCGAGTGTGCCGCCCGGCGTCGTCCGGGGAAACATGATCCAGGGGGAAACCCGCACATATCTCATGGGAAGGTCGTGCGCCGTCCGTCTCGCGGCGGCATGGGACCCGGTCGGGCGGTTGAAGGAGATCCTGGATGGCTTTGATAGTCAGGATGGGTTCGCCTTGTGGGTGGCTGAACCCGCTCTGGCCGCCGAACAGCTCCGGCAGGCCGCCCCGCAGTGGGGCGCGGAGGAACACGCGCGGTGGGACGATCTGCTGCACTCCCTCGGGGCCTGGAAGGAGGCCGCGCGCCCCGGCGGCTTCCCGCTGGGCCGCGACGGCGCGGCGCTCGGCTTCGAGATCGAGGTCCGCAACCAGGAGGCGGCGGAAGTGCGGACGCCGCACACGACCTCATGGGAGCGGGCGGGGGAGTATCTGGAGCAGGTCCGGGGCTACTTCCGCAGGAACGCGGAATATCTCCCGGTCGGCTACTACTGGAACATGCACCTGAACCTGAGCCTGACGAAGCAGGAGCGGGCGAACGCCGAGAAACACCTGGGCGGAATCGAGCAGATCTGCCACAGGCTGCTCATCCCCAACAACCCCTTCGGGCGCAACGTCCACAACGAAGCAAGGAGTGGCCGGGTGTTTGTCCAGGGCGTGACGCGCGACCCGCGCTGCCCGATGCGGAAAGACGCCGTGCGGCTTGAGATGAAAGAGGCCGCCGTCCACGCCGACCTGGACGTCGGCTACCTATTCGTGTGCCTGGACGTCATCCGGCGGCTCGTACAGGCTCCCGAACGCCTCGGCCCGGCTTTGAGCCGGCTGGAGGGGCTGTACCAGCAGCACGGCCTGCCGGCGAAGTTCAAACCGCTGCCTTCCGTTAGGGCCGAGGTGGTCCAGGCGCTGCTGTTTGAGCGGGCGGCGGCGGACTTCCGGCGCTCGGTGAAGCGCTCAAACGGCGACCTAATTTTGAAGCCTAATTCTGAAAGACTTTCATCTGGAGAACGGACTTTAATGCTTTACAATCGCTTCCGACGCGCCTTGACGGTCCTTCTGGCCGTGGCGGCGTTTTACTTCCTTCTCCCATGCCCCGCCTCCGCCCAGCCGGTCCGTGCACCCGGCTCCTCTGCGGCCCCCGCCGTCCCGCGCTACGCCAGGTTTGAGGCGTCGTGGACGCTGCCGAACCAGACCGGGAACCCGTTTGATCCCGCCGACAACGACGTGCGGGTGATGTTTGTGGGGCCGGGGGCTTCCCATGTCACGACACCCGCCTTCTGGGACGGCGACCGCTGGCGCGTCCGCTTCGCCCCGACGCGGGTCGGCGCGTATTCCCTGAGCGTCCGGCGCAATGGGCAGCCGGTCGCGCCCGCCGACCTCCGGCCCGCCCGCTTCCGCTGCGTCCCTTCCGCCTCGTTCGGCTTCATCCGCCGCGACCCGAAGGTCGTCCAGCGGTTCGTCTTCGACAACGGGCGGACTTTCTACCCGCTGGGCATGGACGCCGCCTGGACCAACCGGCAGATGCCGGACTACCCGCCGACGTTCGCCCGGATGCACCGCGCGGGCATGAACTGGGTGCGTATCTGGATGAACTATTGAGACGGCAAAACGCTGGACTGGTCGCCGGACCGCACGAAGAACCCCAAGCCGGGCTACTACTTGATGGACGTCGCCCGCCGCTGGGACGCCATCCTGGACGCCGCCGATAAAAACGGCATCTTCGTCCAGATGACCTTGCAGCACCACGGCCCGTACACCGAGCGGACGGACCCCAACTGGCGTGACAACCCGTTCAACACGGCCAACGGCGGCTTCCTGGCCCACCCCGACGACTTCTTCACCGACGCCGAGGCGCGGCGGCTGATCCGCAACAAGTACCGCTACATCGTCGCCCGCTGGGGCTACTCGACGCACCTGATGGGCTGGGAGCTGTTCAACGAGGTCCAGAACATTGGGGAGGCGCACAGCCACTTCGCCGACGTCGTGAACTGGCACAAGGAGATGGCGGCCTCTATCCGCGCCGAGGACACCAACCGCCACCTGGTCACGACCAGCAACTCGCCCCCAGACGACCCGCTGGCCCATATCGGCCTGGATTACGACCAGGTCCACACCTACCCCGCCGACATCATCTCCTTCTTCGCCGCCCAGCGCGGCGCGGACCACCCCATTTTCACGGCGGAGTGGGGGCCGGGGAACGCCCGGAGGGACATGAACGAGGGATTCCTGCATGACGGCCTGTGGTCGTCCCTGATGGCCCCGACGGCAGGCGCGGGCCAGTTCTGGTTCTGGGACCAGGTCATCCCCCACGCCTGGTGGCCGCAGTTCGCCTCGGCGTCTGGCTTCCTGTCGGCGTTCTCAGTCGGCAGCCTCCCCGGCGGTCTCGCCGCCCTCAGCCCGCGCGTGCGGACGGACGGCGCCTATGGCGACCTGTCCTTCACGCCCCCCGGCGGCTTCGAGGCGGCCACGCGCGACACCGTCACCCTGTCCCCCGACGGCCGCACGCCCGACCTGTCGGGCCTCCCCGCGTTCTTTCAGGGCCGGAACCACCGCGACATGATGCCGCGCCCCCTCACCTTCGTCCTGGATTGCCCGGTCCCGAGCCGGTTCCGTCTCGACATCGGCAGCGTCGCCCGCGCCGGGGCACACCCCGTCCTGACCCTGGATGGCAAACCGGGGCCGGAGGCCGACTTCCCCGCCGCCGACTCCGACCACGACTCCGCGCAGTCCCTCTCCCTGGACCTCCCGGCGGGGCCGCACCGCGTCTCGGTGTTCAACACCGGCCCGGACTGGTTCGTCGCCCATCGGCTGGTCGTCACACACTATGCCCCGCCCGTCGCCGCGCTCGCCAAGGGCGACGCCCGCCACGCCCTCTTCTGGGCCTACGCCCGCGACCGCAGCGGCACGCCTCCCACGACGGCAACGCTGGTCCTGAGCGGGCTGTCACCCGGCCTTTACACCGTCCGCCTGTGGGACTCGTGGCAGGGGCGCGAGATCGCCCCCGTCAGCGCTGTGACGCGGGCGGACGGCGTTGAGGTCGCCCTGCCGGACATGACGCGCGACCTTGCGGGGATGGTGACGCCAGCGGGCCGTTGAGAGAGGGGCCACAAACGCCGCCCCGGCTCGCTCTAAATGGCGGCGGTGTCTGCCGCCGCTACCTATTCAAGAGCAGCCCGACACTGGCGATGGCGGCCATCGCCGCCAAAATGGCAAGGAAACCGAGCGATTGGCCTGGGCTTGGTGGAACGCTGCCGCTCGAAAAGAACGGGGACTGACGATTTTTCAACTCTGCGTAATAACGTAACTTTTTCTGAAGCTCCCAGCGTCTGCGTTCCTCTTCCCAGCGCATATCCATTTTGATTTGCTCCACCGCCTGGATCGCCTCGGCTAAAGCCGCCTGATCAGCAGCCAGGTTGGCTTCAAGGGCCTGCTGGGCCTCGCTTTGAAGGGACGCCATCCGCCGCCGCGTGTGCTTGACGCGCTGTTCAAGCATGTTCCGCCGCGTGATTGCTTGGACGGCACGTTCCCTGTCTTGAGCGCTGTGATCCATCGCCTTTTCCTTTCCCCGAACTCAGCGCGGGGTGATGTTGACGTAGCGGTAGTTGAAGCGCCCGTCGGGGGCGCTGTCGCCGACATACCACCAGTCGGCGATCTGCTTGGGGTCGCCGCCGACCGGCGCGTTGTCTACCCAGTGGAAGTCAAACGTAGTTCTGGCCGTGTCCGTCAGGCCGAGCAGGGCGCGCGGGACCGTGACGGCCATCTCGCTGCCGAGGGCATGGTAGCGGACCGGCCACGTCCTGCCGTCGGACAGGCGCTTGAGCGTGGTCGTGGTCGCGCTGAGGACGCGGCTGTTGACGACGAAATCGTAGCCGTTCCAGCCCGTCTTTGGGTTCAGGTCGGCGTCAATGAGTAGCTGCATCCAGTTCGCGTCCGTGTGCGGCGTCAGCGCGTCCTGCATCTGGACGTAGAAATAGAGGTTCTTCGCATCGCAGGCGACTTTGGCGCTCACGATGTCGTTGCGGCCCGACGTGTCTGTGTAGTGCCGCTTGCCCCAGCCGTCATGGTCGCGGTGCATCGTGTCGCCGGCGGCGTCCCAATACGTCGGCTGGACGCTGTTCCAGGCCGGGAACGACTTCGGCGTGTGGAAGCCGTGCGCGACGGGCAGGGCGCGGACGCCTTTGAAGCGGCGGATGCCGTCCACCATCTGTAGGTAGTAGTTGTCGCCGTAGCCGCCCTTCTCACTCCTTTTCATGGGCATGATGTCGCGGCTGAACTCC
>CAXTWM010000024.1:0-24099 GCA_964247915.1 uncultured Armatimonadales bacterium
CGATGGTCACCAGGCGCATCAAGCCGATGGTCATTGACGGCCGGACGATCCATCAGGTCGGCATCCCGTTCCAGTGGGGCTTTGCGGGCGAGGTCGTCGGCTCCAGCGCCAACGACCTGACCTCGCTGGTCGCCGACCCGAACGTGACGATGCACGAGGCGAAGGTCTTCGCCTGCCGCGTCCGCGCGGGCCGGGCGGACGACCAGCCGCGCGAGCCGACCCAGCCCGAGGCGCGCTGGGCCAGCCGCGAGCCGGTGCCGGACACGCCGGCGGGGGCGCAGCCCGAGGGCCATCTGGGGAAGCACTTGCGCCAGGATGGACCGGGGACGAAACAAAGACCATGATCCAATTAGAAATGATGCAGAGCCTGGAAAACGCCTTCCCGCCCCGGCGGACGCCCGTCCCCAGCCCCGGCCCGGACGGGCAGGGTCAGATGGGTTTCTTCACCGACACTTCCCTATGCATCGGCTGCAAGGCCTGTGAGGTCGCCTGCAAGCAGTGGAACCAGTTGCCGTCCGACGGCTTCAAGTTCACCGGCAATTCCTACGACAACACGGAGGCGCTGTCGGCGACGACCTGGCGGCACGTCGCCTTCCAGGAGCAGATCGGCGAAACGTCGTCGCGCTGGCTGATGATGAGCGACGTCTGCAAGCACTGCGAGGACGCGCCCTGCGTCCAGTCCTGCCCGACCGGGGCGCTGATTTATAACGAGTTCGGCGATGTCTACGTCCAGGACGACATCTGCAACGGCTGCGGCTACTGCGTCGCGGCCTGCCCGTTCGGCGTGATCGGGCGCAGTTCGGAAGACGGCCACGCGCACAAATGCACGCTCTGTTACGACCGCCAGAAGGGCGGCATGACCCCCGCCTGCGCCAAAGCCTGCCCGACGGCCTCCATCCAGTTCGGTAAAGTGGATGAGTTGCGGGAGCACGCCCGCGCGCGCGTCGAAACCCTGCGCGCCCAGGGCAACGACAGCGCCTATCTGTATGGGGCTGACCCCTTGGGCGACTACGGGACGCTGAATTCGTTCTTCCTGCTGGAAGACCATCCGAACCGCTACAACTTGCCGGAAGCCCCCCCGCAGCCGCTCAGGACGCAGGGCAAGCGCTACGCGGCCAGCCTGCTGACCGGCCTGGCGCTGACGGCTCTGGCGGGCCTGTTCCTGGCGAAAGGGGCCGCCGATGCCGCCTGAAAAGCCCAGCCTGGAAGTGGAAACGCGGGGCCGGTGGGACGCCGTGGACGGCGTCCCGGTCAACAAGACCCCGGACGACGAGACGCCCATCGAGAAGACGCTGAAGCAGAAGCCCTTCACCGAGGGGCTGCCCGCCTTCAGCACGGGCGACAAAAAGGACGGCACACCCGCCTATTACGACATCCCGCTGCTGAAAGCGCCAGTCTGGACGCAGGAGGTCGGGACGTACTTCTTCCTGGGCGGCCTGTCGTCCAGCGCCTTCAGCATCGCCCGCCTGGCGGACCGCTTCGGGCGCGGCAAGTACCGGAACGTGACTCAGGCGGGGACGGCCATCGCCGCGCTGGCCGCGCTTCCCTGCGCGCCGCTGCTGATTTGGGACCTGGGCGACCGCACCCGGTTCCACCACATGCTGCGCGTCTGGAAGCCTTCTTCTCCGATGAACCTGGGGAGCTGGACGCTCACGACCTACACGCTTATGGGCGGCATCGCCGCCGTGCGTGAGCTGCTGCGCTTTCTCCGCAAGGACGCGCCGCTGACGGGGGGGGCGAAGGCCGTAGACGAGGCGGCGGGGCTGGTCGCCGACGGCGTCGGTGTGCCGCTGGGTCTGCTGCTGGCCGGCTACACGGGTGTGCTGCTGTCCACGACGGCCAACCCCCTGTGGAGCCGCAACTCGTGGATCGGGGCGCTGTTCAGCGCCAGCGCCGTGGCGGCCGGCTCGGGGGCGGTTCGGCTGACCCTGGAGGCTCTGGGGCAGGAAGGCGCGGCGACCGAAGCCTTGGGCAAGGTCGAGTCGGCGGCCCATGCCGCCGAGGCCGTCTGTCACGCGGGCTTTCTGGCCCAGGCGGGGCCGCTGGCGAAGCCGCTGACCCAGGGGGACTACAAGACGCGCTACTGGGCGGGGGCCGTCGGGGCGGGGATCGTCCTGCCCGAAGTGCTGAACCGTCTGCCGGCCCCTCAGCCCGCGAAGCGGTGGCTGTCGGTGGCGGCGGGCCTGGTCGCCTTGGCCGGCGGCTACGCCCTGCGCTCGACCTTCGTGGCGGCGGGCAAGCCCGCCGCCGATGACCCGGACCTGGCCCGCCTGGCGACGGGTGAGCGGGGAGGCACGGCATGAAAGTCCGCTGGAGCCGGGACAGCCTCCGCCTGCGGATCACGCCCACGGAACTGGCGCGGATCACGCGCGGCGAAGAGGTCGGGGAGGCCCTTCGCTTCCCCGACGGCATGTCCTGGCGCGTGGCCGTCTTGGCCCAGGCGCAGACCGCGCTCATTTCCGAGGGGAACGCGGTACACATCGGCCTGTCGGCGGGGGATCGGGAGCGGCTGGCCGCGCCGGACGCCCAGGGCGTCTACTTCCAGACGCCCGACGGCCTGCGCTTCTATGTGGAAAAGGACTTCCCCTGCGCCCACCCCCGCGCCGCCGAGGCGCTGGAACCGATGACGGAGACGTTCGCCGCCCCGCCGGGTTTTGAGGAGCGCAAGCAAGAAACGGAGACCGAGATCAATGGCGACTGACTTGGTGCGCTGGGGACGCGCCCCGGACGATGACGGCGGGCGGGACGGTGAAAAAGACGAGTGGGACCGGCCGCCGACCGACCCGCGCTCCGTCTGGCATCCCGAACCCATCCACGACGGCAAGAGCGAGGCCGGCGCGCGCCGGGCGGACCGGGATGCGTCCCACGCCGGGGCGCGTGGTGACGTGTCCTTCGCGAAAATGCGCGAGGGGGACGCCGCTGAATTGCGCCAGAGCCGCTGGGACTGGGGGGACGCGCGGACCTGGATCTGGATCGCCGCCATGTGCGTCGGCTTCTTGCTCGTCGGCGCCTCGATCTATTTCATGCCCTTTGGCCGCCACAACCAGAGCGACGGGCCGACGCCCACACCCACCATCCGCGTCTACTAAAGATCCCCTTGACAGCCCCCCGGCCCTTTGATACAATATCGTGACGATTGCTTTCACGGCATGGGGAGGGCAGGGTATGGCAGCGGGGGTTCTTCCGGCGCAGGGCTTCTCTCGGGAACGGTTGTTTTTGGCGTCCTGCATCGCGCTCCTGGCGACAGGTATGACGTTCGCGGTGCGCGGCGACATCATGGGGCCGCTCGGCCAGCAGTTCACGCTCTCCGACCGCAATCTCGGCCTGATCGCGGGCGCGGCCTTTTACGGCTTCATGCTGTCCATCCTGTTCGGCGGCGCCCTAGTGGACGCTCTAGGCATGGGGCGCATCCTCGCGCTGGCCTTCGCGTCGCACGTTTCGGGCCTGCTCCTGACCATCTTCGCGCCGGGGGCGACGCTCCTGTTCGCGGGGACGCTGATCGTCGGCATCGGCAACGGGCTGGTGGAAGCGGCCTGCAACCCCCTGATCACGACGGTCTACGCGGACCGGAAGACGCAGAAGCTCAACGCCTTCCACGCCTGGTTCCCGCTGGGCCTGATCGTCGGCGGACTGGCCTCCTTCGCCCTGACCGCCCTGGGCCTGGGCTGGCAGGTCAAGCTGGCCTCCATCCTGGTCGTCGTGGCCGCCTACGGCGCGCTGTTCCTCGGCCAAAAGTTCCCGGTTACGGAGCGCGTCCGGGCGTCCGTCTCCACCGGGGCCATGTTCCGCGAGCTGGCCCGCCCCGCCTTCCTCCTCCTGCTGGGGTGCATGTTCCTGACGGCGGCCACGGAGCTGGGGCCGAATCAGTGGATTCCCGACTCGCTGAAGAAGATCGCGGGGACGTCGGGCATCCTGGTCTTAGTCTTCATCAACGCGCTGATGTTCCTGGGGCGGACGTTCGCCGGCCCGGTCGTGCATCGCGTCTCGCCCGTCGGCCTGATCGCGGGCTGCTCGGTCTTGTCGGCGCTCGGCCTGTTCGGGCTGGGCCACGCGACGACGCCGGGCGGGGCGTACCTGGCGGCGGCGGTCTTCGCGCTGGGCATCTGCTACTACTGGCCAACGATGCTGGGGCTGACTTCGGAGCGGTTTCCCAAGGGCGGCTCCCTGCTGCTGGGGATCATGGGGGCGGCGGGCAACCTGTCCGTCGCCCTCATCCTGCCGTACATGGGCCACATCAACGACACGCAAGGCCCCGCCGTCGCCTTTCAAAAGGTCGCCCTGCTCCCCCTCCTGCTGGTCATCATCTTCGCCGCCCTCTATCTGACCGACAAGGCAAAAGGCGGCTACCGCGCCGAAGTGTTGAGCGCGCCCCTTGCCGAAGAAGAGCCGCTGGCGACGGCGCTTTAGCGACGAGGGGCACAGACAATGACCATCCTCGACCGTCTGCTTGGGCACGACGCTTGGACAACGCGCCAATTGCTTTTGCGCTGCCGGGAGCTGTCCGAGGAGCAGATGAGCCGCACGTTCAACATCGGCGACAGAAACCTCCGAGACCTTTGAATATCTCATCGCCTGCATGGAAGGCCACACAGACTTAATCATGGGTCGAACGGCCTGCGGGGCGTATCGGGACGATGGATCCGTCGCGGGGATGCTCCAGAGACTGACGATCGTGGCGAAAGACCTGGCCGAGTTCGCCGCGCGGGTCGAGCGCGAGGGCAGGGCGGATGAGATGGTGACTAATCCTGGGAACGGCAACAGGAGGTCTCTGGGCGGTGTGATCGCCCACCTCATCACCCACAGTATGCACCACCGCGCCCAAGTCCTCTACATCCTGGAGCAACTGGGGGTTCAGGATGTGATCGAAGGCGATGCTCTCGGCTGGGAGGCGCAGGCGCGCGGCTGGGGCTGGGACGATGGCGGGAGCGGCGGCACTCCGATTGCTGGCTGAATGAGCTGCCATGACTGGAAATTGTTCACAACACTCGCCATCGGCTGTCATATCGGCCGCCCTCTACCCGTCCGACAAGGCGGAGGGCAGCCGACTCCTCTTTAGCGGAAAGCGCGGAAGCCACCCCCCATTTACGGGGAGATAGGACAAAGTCCTAAAGATACGGCTTGCCTTTTTCATAACTGTTGCACGTAATAACATCGGGGGCTTTGGGGCGCGCGAGCGCAGCATTACCTTTTTATTCCTCTCTAACCGCTGCCGCAAATCCCTGTATTTTTGGAGCTTATCAAAGCATTTCTGTCTCTTCACATAGGTTTAGGCCGAAGCACAACAGCGTTTGTGATGCAGTATCTGCGGCGCTATAGCTCACCAGTATGTTCTCACTATCTACGGCCTGCAATGCGCCGTTAAATACGGGCTTCTCGCTGACTGGGATTTTTTGAACAAGGTTTCCACTGCGGATGTCTACGATCCAGATTGCATAAAACTCCGATTGATCGGAGTCGCCTTCTTCTATTGAGGACAAAGGACTGGCAATGCGAAAGAAAAGGTATGGGGCCTGGTAGACAAGCGTCATCGGTGTGTACGCTTTCGGCAACATAGACAGGTCCAATGTCCACGCAACCTGGCCGGACCGTTCCTTCAAAAACAACTGCATGGGCATAAGACCGACGATGTTGTCCTTCTGCACCTCGGGTTTCTCTGGCGTGCCGGCACGGAGCGTTCCGTATTCGCCGCAGGCAAAAAACCGGTAGCGACGCAAGTGATAGGCCGCGCCGGCGCGTCCCTCCATCTCTGAGCCGTCTGGTTCTGTGGCGCCGATGTCGGAACCATCGCTAGGGTTTACAAGACGTCCTCTTTGAGTGATGATTGCGCCTGCTTGAAGATAAAGCGGCGTATCCCGCAGTTCGTTACGGAAGTCCGGCACGGCGTCAAGCAAGCGTGTAAATCGCCCCCACCAGCCTCGTCCGTGGGAAATCCAGAGCAGTTCACCTGTTTCCAGGCTGAGACCATAAAGGCCGTAGCTCCAAATCAATGGGCTATCACCGGCACGAAGTTCTGAAGCAACGATTACCCCATTCTCAACTCCATAGACCTTGTTAGGCCGTCCTACCTTCCGTTCCCAGAGGATTTCTCCTGTGCTTCTCTCCAGGCAGGCCCAGAGATTGGGTGATTCGTTGGAACACACGACATGCTTCGGGAGCAGTTTCGCCGACAATGTGCTGCCGTAGAATGATGGTTTCTCACCCGGAAAATGCTGTAAGGAAAGCGTGCGTTGCCAAACCGGCATCGGGTCTACTACCTTTACCTCAATCTCTTGACTTGCACTCTGCGAAATGGTTGTTAGCCAAGCGGGCCGTTCATAGAAAAGCGGATTAGCGGACGCTTCCTTTTGTAGCGTTTCCAGCCAGTGTTCGACCACAAAGCTCCCCACAGAAAGCCTATGGCTTCTCAACAGCCACTGCTGTGCTTGGTGTGAAGTTGACCAGAGTTTGGCTTTCTGACCTTCCAAAAGAAGCGTTCTAATTTCCGGCGGAAGAGGCATTCGTTTCGCTTGTTCACGGGCTATCACATAGTAGAGAAACGGTAGGCCGAAAAAGACGCCGAGGAGAAACGGCATCTCGTCTATCTTCCGGTCGAAAAACCATAATGCCCCAAACATAAGTGCAACAAAGCCACCGATAAAACCGAAAGTCAGGAGAACGACTTTTATGGCGACCATTGTGGGCGTCGGAGGAGCAAAATCCCGAAGCGTATTTCTTTGCCTGCTTAATCTACTCATAAGAATAGATAACGTCGGCTGATGGCTTTCTGGTTCGCGAAGAGAAGAAATTTGTCCAACGAGAGTGTTCTACAACAAAGATTTCTGGGAACAATGCCCATAGATGTTTTGTTAAGAAGGTTGACAGTGCAACGCTCAAGTGATATAATGAGCGTCGGCAGGATTTCACAGAGAACTTAAACAGAAGAGACCATAAGGGAGCATCGGAACACCAATGGCAAAGACAGTAGGCATTGACCTCGGAACGACCAACTCGTGCGTCGCCGTCCTCGAAGGCGGCGAGCCGACCGTGATCGCCAACGCCGAGGGCGCGCGGACGACGCCCAGCGTCGTCGGCTTCACCAAGACCGGAGAGCGGCTCGTGGGCAGCGCGGCCAAGCGGCAGGCGGTCGTCAACCCTGACCGCACCGTCATCTCCATCAAGCGCAAGATGGGCACGTCGGATAAGGTGACGATTGACGGCAACGCGAACACGCCGGAGCAGATCTCGGCGATGATCTTGCAGAAGCTCAAGACCGACGCCGAGGCGTATCTGGGCGAGAAGGTGGACAAGGCGGTCATCACCGTCCCCGCCTACTTCAACGACGCCCAGCGCAACGCCACCAAGGACGCGGGCCGCATCGCCGGGCTGGAAGTCCTGCGGATCATCAACGAGCCGACGGCGGCCTCGCTGGCGTATGGCCTGGACCGGAAGAAGAACGAGACGATCCTGGTTTACGACCTGGGCGGCGGCACCTTCGACGTGAGCGTCCTGGACGTGGGCGACGGCGTCTTTGAAGTGCGCTCGACGGCCGGCGACACGCACCTGGGTGGCGACGACTTCGACCAGCGCATCGTGGACTTCGTGGCCGACGAGTTCAAAAAGGACCAAGGGATCGACCTGCGGAAAGACAAGCAGGCCATGCAGCGGATGCGCGAGGCGGCGGAGAAGGCCAAGATCGAGCTGTCCAACGTCGTGCAGACGACGATCAACCTGCCGTTCATCACGGCGGACGCCGAGGGGCCGAAGCACCTGGACGTGAACCTGTCCCGCGCCAAGTTCGACGAGCTGACCCGCGACCTGGTGAAGCGGACCGAGGAGCCGTTCACGCGCGCCCTGACCGACGCCGGCATCGAGGCCAAAGACGTGGACGAGATCATCCTGGTCGGCGGCTCGACCCGCATCCCGGCCATTCAGGACCTGGTCAAGCGGCTCGGCGGCGGCAAGGAGCCGAACCGCAGCGTCAACCCGGACGAAGTGGTCGCGGTCGGCGCGGCCATCCAGGCGGGCGTCCTGGGCGGCGAGGTCAAGGACGTGGTCCTGCTGGACGTGACGCCGCTTAGCTTGGGCATCCAGACGCTGGGCGACATGTTCACCAAGCTGATCGACCGGAATACGACCATCCCGACCCGCAAGTCCGAGGTCTTCTCGACCGCCGCCGACGGGCAGACGGCCGTGGACGTGGTGGTCTACCAGGGCGAGCGCCAGGTGGCCTCACAGAACAAGCTGCTGGGCCGGTTCCAGCTCACGGGCATCCCGCCCGCCCCGCGCGGCGTCCCGCAGGTCGAGGTCACGTTCGACATTGACGCCAACGGCATCGTGAACGTCTCGGCGAAGGACCGCGCGACCAACAAGGAGCAGCGGATCACCATCTCGGGCGCGGGCACTTTGGACAAGGCCGCTGTCGAGCGCATGATCCGCGAGGCGGAGGCGCACGCGGCGGAGGACGCCGAGCTGCGCGACAAGGCCGAGGCCAAGAACCAGGCCGACCAACTGGTCTACCAGACCGAGCGGCTGATCAAGGACCTGGGCGACAAGCTGCCGTCCGACGAGAAGGGCACCGTCGAGAGCGCCATCGCGGATGTCAAGTCCGCCCTGGAAGGCGGCGACACGGGCCGCATCAAGGAGACGACCGAGCAGCTCCAGCAGGCGTCGTACCGACTCAGCGAGATCCTGTACCGCCAGTCCGACCCCGGCCCGTCCCCCGACGGCGCTTCGTCCAACGGCTATCACGCCGACGGTGAGGGCGCGGCGGAGCACGCCGAAGAGGCCGCCCATCACGACGACGTCATTGACGCCGAGTTCAAGAGCGAGTAATCACACGCTGTAGGGGCGCGATTTATCGCGCCCCTCTTACCCAACCAAAACAACACACCACACTTGGAGGAAAACCGACAATGCCGACCAACATCGTTCGTTTCGATCCTTTTGAGGACATGGCCCGCTTGCAGCGGGAAGTGAACCGCCTGTTCGACGACAGCGGCCGCCCAACGGGCCGGGGCGGGGCCGAACTGGCTTCCGCCCGGACCTGGGCACCCGCCGTGGACATCTTCGAGGACCGCGAGGAGATCGTGGTCCGGGCCGATCTGCCCGGTCTGCGTCAGGAAGACATAGACATCGAGCTGACCGGCGACACGCTGACCCTGAAGGGCGAGCGCAAGTTCCAGGACACGCCGCGCAAGGACAACTATGTCCGCGTCGAGCGCGCCTACGGCCACTTCCAGCGCTCGTTCACCGTCGGCGTCCCCGTCCGCAGCGACGCCGTGAAGGCGTCCTACAAGGACGGCATCCTGGAAGTCCACCTGCCCAAGTCCGAGGAAACCAAGCCGAAGAAGGTCCAGGTCACAGCGGAATAGACCACAGATTGGTAGAGCGGCACCGGGCAAACCGGTGCCGCTTTTTTTGTTGCTAAACGTCTTTATGATGAGGTGAACTAAAGCCTTGACCAGCGGAGCGTTGCTGACAGCACAGGGCTGAAGACGAATGCCAACACTACAACCCGAATGAAGAACATAAATATGATGCGTACAGGAGCCACATTCCAGTCTGTTTTATACAGATATAGACCCAAAGATACTGAAAACAAATCGAAGAAGAGGGCAAGTAGAGGGAGAGAAAGAGCTAAAGTGTGTGAAGCGGATTGCAACAAGAAAAATGCTGAAAAAGCAACTATATGGATGAACAAAAAGGAGGCTGGCGGTTGAGGTATGAGAGTCCGCAATGATTTCCACAAGTCTTGCAGGTTCAGCATGAGAGCCACCTGGGAATGAGCAGTGAATCTTTTAACTTGACCAGTCTTCCGCCCGCAGGCCGGGGACTTTGTTGAAGTCTCTCAGGTTGCGCGTCAACAGTGTGGCATCACGCGCGAGACAGATCGCGGCGATTCTCAAGTCCTTTGTGCCAATGCGGATATGTGCCTGACGCAGACGCTCGTACTGGCTTGCCGCCTGCTCGTCGTAGGCTAGGAGCGGGGCATTGCGGAACGTACCGACATGCTGTTGCAGAAATCCGTAGGCTTCTATCAGCTTATGTTGCGTTTTTGCCTGTGCCACAAATGACATCCAGCCCCGCATCTGTTCCTCATAGTTGATGATCGTGGTCGCAAGTTGTGTCGCGGGGATTTGACCCAGCCGCATCTGCAATGCAAGGGCCGTGCTGCCGCCACGTTCCAGGATCGAAAGGTGATCTGTGTCCAGGAGCCACATCAGGCTTCCCCTTCACTCTCTGGTGGCCCCTCTTGCCTGCGCCACTCTTGCCCCAAGCGCACGACCTCTTCAAACTCTGGGCAGTCCTGATAAACTCCGACGATCTTTTTCCACCAAGGAACGGTATCATCCGATTTGTCCAGTTCCCGCTGCTGTTTGAGTTGTTTGACTTCCGCTTCCAGTTCCGCGACGCGCTCTTCCAGGGTAGGTGTTGCCATGATGTTGTCCCTCGTGACGAGAATGAGGGCATTATACCCTCCACCCAAGCAATCTTCCCCGGCGGCATATGGGGGAGGCATGAGAAACCCGTCAGAAAGCCCCTGTCTCGGAAAAGAGGCAGGGGCTTTCTGATTACATCCAAAGCCTTTCCTCCGAAGGGAGGGCGGCACGAGGACACGACAGGATGGGGCGGCCTACGTCCCCGTCACCGAGTCGGAGTTGGCGTCGGCATCGGACCGGAGCTCGGTCACGGCATCTGCGCCGGTCGGCTCGGCCTCGGCGGCTGCCACGTCGGCCTCTTCCACGGCCTGGGCCGTGCGCGAGTAATGCACGGCGGCGATGGCGGTCTCTTCGCCCGTCGTGAACTCCAGGGTGGGGTTGTGCGGCAGATCCGAGACGTGCAGCACGTCGCCGGGGCTGAGGTGCGAGACGTCCACATCCAGGTGCGGCGGCAGGTTCGCCGGCTCGGCGTGGACGGTGATGGCCTCCAGCGTGTGCTCCAGAACGGCTTCCCCGGTCCCAACGCTGGCGGGTTCGCCGATGAGCTGAATGGGAATCTGGGCGGTGACTTTGTCGCCCTTTTTGACCTGGTGGAAGCCCACCGAGACGAAGGAGCGGGTGATCGGGTTGCGCTCCAGGTTGTCCACCAGGACCGAGTGCGGCGTGGCGTCGCCCTCGATCGTCAGGTCAATGATGGTGTTCAGCCCTGTCTCCGCCGTCAGCACGTCCGCGATGGACTTGACGGGCACTTCGACGTTGACCGGTTCCAGGCCCTTGCCATAAATCGCGCCGGGGATGAAGCCCTGACGGATGCGTTTCTTGCGCTCGCCCTTGGTCTGCGAGCCGCGCTTGATGGCGGTAATGTTCATAACGAATCACTGTCTCCTCGGAAATCTGCTCTACAGTGTACCCGATTTGGACGACTCGGCAACCAGGGCGTCATAGATTCGCGCGTATTTCTCCCGCCTCTGTTCGAGCGCCGCCCGCCCCTCCCCTGGCGCAAGGGCGATCCAGGCGGTCAGGACGTGCTGGTACAGCCCGCGCATCCCCGTGTCTTTGCCGGGGTCGGGCCGGTCCCCGTGCAGGGCTTTCTGCTGCAAGTTCCGGCTGCCGCCGCCATCGGCATATTGCTCCAGGACATGCGCGGCCCGCTCGTAATAAGCGGCGGCCTGGGCCGGGCTGGTCTTGGCGGCCTCGTCCCCCATGACGGCATCCGCGACGGCGAAATTCGTTTCGACGTACTCGCTCAGGGCGCGCACGGTCCCCACCGGCGTCAGTTCCAGGTCGGACATGCGGCGGTAGTAGTCGAGTGAGCGGGGCTTTGAACTCAGGCGAGCCAGCCGCAGCAATAAATCAAGCGAGTGTGGCTCGGCGCGCAGGCCCTCTTGGTAGGCCGCCAGCGCCTCGGGCTGCCGCCCGAACTGCTGCAAGATGTCTCCCAGATGTCGGTAGTTGACGGAGTTCGGTTCCAGCGCGACGGCGGCGCGAGCCGCCGCCTCGGCCGGGATCAATTGGCCGAGGCGGCTGAAAAAGACTCTATACCCCTGGTCGCTTGGGTAGCGCGCGTTCAGCGGGTCCCAGGCGCGGGCGATGTCATAAGTCTGTGCCGCGCCCTGCGGGTCGGTCGCCGTCTGTTCCCCTGCCCGCGCCGCAGACGTCGCCCCGACTCCTTGTGTCGCGAAGAGCGCCGCCAATGCAGCGGCGACACCCCCGGTGGCGAAAAGGAGTGGGCGCGCGGGTTTCCCCTCGGCGGTGGCGTCGGCGGGAGGGGTGACGATGCCGGCGGCCAGCCCGGCCAATATCCAGAAGGTGAAGCCGAGGAAGAAGACGTACCAGTCCGAGTCGCTCAAGTTCTGGACGACGCCCCCCGCCAGGGCCGCCAGGAGGCCGCAGAGCAGCAGCCGGTGGTCCGTCGGCAATACGTCAGCCGGCGGGAGCGCGGCGGCCGGCGGCGCGGGGCGCTTCGGCCTGCGCCGCTGCGGCACGGCCTCTCTGGTCGGCAGTGTCGGCGCTGCGGCGGGTGCGTCCGTCAGTCCGCGCGCCAGCGAACTCCCCAAAAGGCCCAATGCCGCCAGCAGCGCGAGCAGGGCGGGGATGCCGCACTCGTCGGCCAGTTGCAGGTACGACTCGTGGGCGGCGCGGGTGAACCCGGTGAGGGCATAGCGCGGGTAGGAGTCCTCCCATGTCCCGATGCCGGTCCCAAGAGCCGGGTTGGCGGCGGCCATCCGGGCCGCGCCCTTCCAGGTCCAGGCCCGGAACGCGCCCGAATTCGGGTCCGGGTTGGTCAGGCGCAGGAAGACGGGCCGCGCGAAGACCAGGGCCGCCAGCACCAGTCCGATCCCCAGCGCGACCCTCAGCCCGCGCGTCGTCCGGTCCAGCGTCTGGCCGTGCCGCCGCGCGCGCCGCAGGGCGGTCTCGAAGACGACCAGGGCGACCGCGAGCGAGACGAGCGCGAAGCGGGAGCCGGTCGCCACCAGCGTGGCGAGCTGGAGCAGGAGCGCCAGCCCGAGCAGCGCCGTCGCCGCGTGACGCGTGAGGGGCATGACCGCGCGCAGGCCGGGCGTCTGGAGGAACAGGGCGAGGGTCAGGGGCAGCAGCATGACCAGGTAGCCCGCCAGGTAGTCGGGCGTCGAGGTGCTGAACACGCGCCACGTCGTCTGGTGCTTCAGCAGAAACGGCAGGTCCTCCAGAACGCCCTGCTCGGCGACATACCCCGAGGCCAGGGTGGCGGCCAGCGCCAATCCGTACAGCGCGGCACGTTGGCGGGCGGCGCGGCGTGCCAGGGCGAACGCGGCCCCGTAGGTCGCCAGGGTCGCCCAGCCGCGCAGCATCGCGCCGGAAAAGCCCGTGCCGTGCTGTGCGGCCAGGCGGGCGGGGATCGAAAGGAAGGCCAGCCCGAGCAGAACCAGAAACGCCTGTTCGGCACGGCTGAAGGGCGGAAAGAACGTCCGGTCACCGCGCCAGGTAGCAGCCAGTGCGACGAGCACAGCCGCGAACACCCCTGCCGCAAGCCAGGACTCCCACATCGGAAAGGGATCGTCAGGGATGGCCGCGTAGACGGGGGCCAGCAGGAGCGCTAGGCCCAGGAGGACGGCAACGGCCAGTCTCACGGCTTGCCCTCGCCCTGACCGCCGGCGGTGGTCGGCGTGACCGGGACGGCGGCCCGGCGCGCGGCCGCCCGCGCCAGACCCGCGTGGCGCCGCGCCGCCATCCGGCGCTTGGCGATGCGGACGGCGGCCCGCAGCCACAGCCCCGAAAAGACGGCCATCCGGCGCAGGACCGATGCCTTCGGGTGCCGCTTCCGGTCGTACTCGTACCAGGAGCGGTGGAACTCGATGATCATTTTGTCCGCGTTCTTGTCGCTGGAGCGCCCGATGGCGTGGGTGACGACGGCCTGGGGCGCGTAGACGACTTCCCATCCGGCGTCCCACGCGCGCTGGCAAAGGTCCACATCCTCACAGTACATATAGAACCGCTCGTCCAGCGCCCCGATCTGTTGGAGCAGGTCGCGCCGGATCAGCATGGCACAGCCCGAGACCCAGTCCACGGCGGTGTCACTGGCGTGGTCGAAGCCGACCATCAGGTAGTCGCGGGCGAACTTGTTGTGCGGGAACAGGCGTCCCAGGTAGGTGTTGCGGAAGAAGCCCGCGCCGAGCGAGGGAAACCGGCGGCACGAGAACTGCACGGAGCCATTGGGGTTCAGCACCTTCGGCCCGACGATCCCCGCCTGCGGGTGCGCGTCGGCGTCGGCGACGATCTGATCCAGTGCGCTGGGGTGGATGAACGCATCCGAGTTCAGCAGGAAGACGTACCGGCTGTCCGTCCGCGCGATGGCCTGGTTGTTGGCTTTGGAGAACCCGGCGTTGTCCGCGTTGACGATTAACTGCACCTGCGGGAACTCCGACGCCACCATGCCCGCCGACCCGTCCTCGCTGGCATTATCCACCACCCAGACCTCATAGGTGACTTCGGGCTTCGGCTTGGCGTACAAAGACTCCAAACAACGCCGCAAATCTTCACGCGCATTCCAGTTGACAATGATGACGGCGATGTCGGTCATAACGATAGGTCTATCTTATTAATGTCACTCAGGTCAGGCGTCACCTGGGGCGCGGAAGGGCTGAGGTCTGACTCACCGTGGGGCTGAAGCCCCCGGCTGTGGGGCGAAGACGCCTGTTGTCCGCCTGCGCGGACAGAAGGCAACCGCCACGGGATCTGGTCCTATCCTTTCCCCACGCAGGTGGGGAATGGGCGCTTCGCCCCACAGCCGGGGGCTTCAGCCCCACGGCGTCTGCATAACGTGAGTTATGTGCCCCTGCGTGTCAGACGCCGCTCGTTGAGCAATACGGCCAGGCGGATCAGGCCACGCACGGGCAGGGAGAGGCGGGCGTAGTGCTTGTCGTAGAAGCGCAGCAGGGAGCGGTGGGACTCGCGGACCATCGCGGCCTTCACCTGCCGGGTGCTGCTCCCGCCGTAGTGGGTGACGACGGCATCGGGCGTGTAATAGATGGGAAAGCCGTGTTCGCGTTTGGCCCGCCAGCACCAGTCCACCTCGTTGAAGAAGATCGGAAACCGCGGGTCCATCAGGCCGACTTTGTCCAGCGCGGGGCGCGTGAGCAGCAGGAACGACCCCATCGGCTGGTCCACTTCGGAGACGCCGTTGTAGTCAAAGAACGTCATCCGGTAGGCCCCGAAGACGCGCGAGCGCGGGAACAGGCGGGACAGGCCGACGGCATCCCACAACACAGGGCCAGGGTCGGGGAAGCCGCGCACCGACCGTTGCGTCTCGCCGTCCGCACCGATCAGGCGGCAGCCCAGCGCGCCCGCGTCGGGGTGTTCACTCATAAAGGCCAGGGCGCGCGTCAGGCTGCCGGGGTGGACGACGACGTCCGGGTTCAGCAGCAGCAGGTAGTCGCCCGTCGCACGGGCCAGCGCCTGGTTGTTGCCCTCGGCGTAGCCCCTGTTGTCGGAGTTGCCGATGAGCGACACCCAGGGGAACTCGGAGGCGACCATCGCGGAGGAGCCGTCCACGCTGGCGTTGTCCACGACGATCACTTCGGTTTCCGCGCCGTCCGGCGGGTACTGATGGAGCGCCGTCAGGCATTCGCGCAGAAAGTCGCGCGTGTTCCAGTTGACGATGCAGACGGACAGGCGCATGAGTCAGGCCAAGCCGAACAGGGGCATAGCTTCTGCCAGGTCGCGCACCATCACCGTGGGTGGGCAGGGGGCGAACCAGTCAGCGTCGTGTTTCCCCAGAACGCCCAGTGTCGCCGCACAGCCGGCGCGGACGCCCGCCTGTATATCCATCCAGTGATCGCCGATCATCGCCGCCGCCTCCGTCGGCTCGCCGAGCAAACGCAGCGCCTCCCACAGATGCTCCGGGTTGGGCTTCGTCCGGGCAACGTCGTCGCGCGTCAGCAGCAGGTGATGCGGCAGGGCGAACCGCGCCAGCAGGCCGACCGACACGCGGCGGCAGTTGCGGGTGACGATGCCGACTTTGATGCCTTGCCTGAGCAGCCCCGTCAGGAGTTCCTGCGTCCCGGCCAGCAGGTTCGGATGCGAACAGCCTTCCACTTCCATGTCTTCCAGCAACGCAAACGCCGTGCGCCGCAGGGCGGGGCCGTCCCCGCCGCGCGCGTCCACGTTTTCGGTCGCCGCGTCCACCAGGCCGAGGATATCTTTGTCGGCTGTGACCCCTGCGGGCACGCCTGCCGCCCGTGCCAGTCCCTCCATGCGGCGCGTCATCGCCGGGAAATCAATATGGGTCTCGACGAGGGTGCCGTCGAGGTCGAACAGCACGACGCGGAGCGCGGGGAAGACGGCGACCATGAGGCATTATAACCGGAAAGGGGGCCGGAGGTCAAGCAGAGGCGGGAAAGGAAAAGACCACCGGCACTTCCAGTGCCGGTGGTCTTTTCTTGTCTGACTTATCAGGTGATCGCGTCGCGCGTCTCCGACTCGTAGGTGCGCGCCCGCTCGACCCGAACTGCTTCCTCCCGTGCCAGCGCCTCGTCCGGCGTCTCGCCGACCGCATGGGCACCGGGGGGGGCGGCGGCGACCCAGGAGGGAACAGGCTGGGCCTGCGCGGTGAGGGCGGGACCGTTGCCCCGGACGGCCGTGATCTGCTCGCCCGCCGTGCTGACATTGATGTCCACGCCCACGGCGTTGTACTTCTGGAGGAGCTGCTTGATCTCGTCGTAGCGTGTCGGGTCTACCGTCGCCGTGAGCAAATAGTCGCCTTCGCGCAGGCGGTCGCTGACGCTGGCCGCCGCGTGTTCCGGCATCCCCATGTCGCGCAGGTAGCCGACCACGCCGCCGGCGGCGGCCCCGGCGGCGGTCGTGGCCGCCGCCGCGCCGAAGGCGGCGGCCAGGACGCCGCCGCCCAGGACCAGGCCGAAGCCGGGGATGGTCAGCGCGGCGGCGGCGGCCAGAAGCCCGGTGACCAGGCCGACGCCCGTCCCGACGGCCGCCCCGGCGGCGGCATCCTGGGGCGTCGTCGTCGTGAGGCCCTCCTTGCCGACGGTCGAAACGTTCAGCGGCGTGTCCACGGCGGTGGTCGGGGCGACGGTCGGGGCGAGGGCGGCGGGCGGCAGCGTCCCCGGCTGGGCCGCGTAAGCGACCTCGGGTTCGCCCTGCCGGACAGCGGCATTATCGGTCAGGCGGGTGAAGCCGGTGCGGACGCGGCCCGCTTCATCCTCTTCGGCGGCCCGCCGGGTGGCGACGCCGATGTTGGCGGCCGGGACGCCGTGGTCCTGGAGCGCGCCGATGGCGCGCTCGGCGTCGGCGACGTCCTGAAAGAGCGCATAGATCGTTTGCAGTGCCATAAGGGGAGATCCTCCTGTGCGTTGGGAACAGAGTACCCGGCAGGCCGCCTGCTTAAAACGGCGGGCCGGAACCGCAGACTAGAACGGCAGACTAGAACGGCAGCGCCCCGCCGAAGGTCTGCCACAGCAGCAGGCCGTTCAGGGCCAGCAGGATTGCGGTGATGCCGACCGCGAGGATGTCCGTCACGCGCCGGTTGACGTGCTCACGCATCAGGTCGCGCCGCCGCGTGAACAACAGCAGTGGGATGATAGCGAAGGGCAGCGCGAGCGACAGGAAAACTTGCGAATCCACGATGACTTGCGCGTCACCCCACCCGAAGCGCGGCATGAGATAGATCACGACGAGGGCGGGAAGCATGGTGATCAGGCGGAGCAGCCAGAGGGGGATCTCGCGGCGCAGAAAGCCGCCCATGACCATCTGGCCGGCGAGTGTCCCCGTCACGGACGAGGAAATGCCCGCCGCCAGCAGGGCGATGCCGAACAGAAGTGGCGCGACCCCGCCGAGCAGGGGCTTGAGCGTCCGGTACGCGACTTCGATGCTGTCGATCGCCATCCTGTGCTCAAAAAAGGTCGCCGCCGCGACGATGATCATGGCGGAGTTGACCAGCCAGGCGATGTTCAGGGCGAGGATGCTGTCTATGATGGCAAACCGGACGACCTTGCGCGTGTGAACGTCTTCGCGCCCCGGCGTGTCCACATTGTCCTCCCGGCCGACGCGGGTATGGATGACGCCCGAGTGGAGGAACAGGTTGTGCGGCATCACCGTCGCGCCGATCATGCCGATCGCCATCAGCAGCGACGACTGCGCGTGCAGGGCGAAGGCCGGGCGCGGCGGCAGGGTGGGGACGAAGGTGCCCCGGATGACGGCGGGCCAGTGGATGAGGCTATGCGCCGTGACGATCTCGCAGACGTAGCAGACGCCGATGGTGGCGATCAGGCCGATGACCGCGCCCTCGAACCGCCGGAAGCCGAAGCGGTACAAGCTGAGGATCAGGAACACGGCCACGCCCGCCAGCAGCGTCGCCGGGAAGAGCGGCAGGCCGAACAGGATTTGCAGCCCGATCGCCGCCCCGAGAAGCTCCGCCAGATCGGTCGCCAGCATCGCCGCCTCGATGATCAGCCACAGGCCGAAAGTCACGGGGCGGGAAAACTGGTCCCGGCAGTTCTCGGCCAGCGTCCGTCCGGTCACGATCCCCAGCTTGGCGGCCAGCGTTTGCAGCAGCAGCGCCATCAGGTTTGACAGCAGCAAGACCCAGAGCAGGGCATAGCCGAAGGACGCGCCGCCCGCGATGTTGGTGGCCCAGTTGCCGGGGTCCATGTAGCCGACGCTGACCAGGAAGGCCGGCCCCAGATAGGGCACGAAGGCGCGCAGGCGCCCCCAGGGCGACAGCCGGGACAGCGGCAGGGCGCCCAGCGGCGGGGCGTCTAGGTTTCGTTCCAGAGAGGACATGGGGGCGTGCTAACTTTCTTGGACGGGCTGGACGAAGACGCTGCCGGCCAAGGCGGGGCCGAGGACGTGCCGCTGGCCGCCGACGAGGACGGTCAGCAGGCCGTCAACCGAGTCGCGCTCCACGACCGCGATCACGGTCTGGAGGCGCATGACACGCGCCGTCAGGGCGCGCAGCACGGCGGCGTCGGTGTCTTTGACGCGGGCGATGGCGACGACCTCGCCCGGCTGGCATTCGCTGAGGGTCCGCAGGCGCTCCTCCACCAGCGTTCCGTCCGGGCCGGGGATGGGGTCGCCGTGCGGGCAGGTCTGCGGGTGGCCCAAAAGCGTGTCTATGCGAGCCTCGAACTCCTCCGAGATGACGTGTTCCAGCTTCTCCGCCTCGGCGTCCACCTGGTCCCACGAGTAGCCCATCGCCTGCGCCAGATAGAGTTCCAGCAGCCGGTGATGCCGAATGACTTCCAGGGCGATCTTTTCGCCCATCGGGGAGAGCCGGACGCCGTGGTACGGGGTATAAGAGACCAAATGAAGCTGGGCCAAATGCTTGAGCATTTTAGTGACGGCGGCCGCCGTGGTTCCGGTCCGCTCGGCCAGGGCCGACGTGGAGACGGTGTCCGTCTGTGTTTGCAGCTTGTAGATGGTCTTGACGTAATCTTCCACGGCGGCGGTATGCATATTGCCTCGCGTTAATTTTTAATTTAACCGGGGTTAAATATCGGAGACAGTATACCCAAACTTGAGGGGCTTAAACGGGAACCTGAAAAAAGCGCCCGCCGAATCGGCGGGCGCTAGCTTATTGCTTGCTGGCACTTTGCGCCGTGCATCCAGAAGACGCAGATGTTTTCCTGCGACAAAGTATTGGAGCGAATGGGATTCGAACCCACGGGGCAAGGCCACATCCGTACAGGAGCAGGCCCCCGCATGGATGCCCTCGCCACAGACGATGCCTTATGGCGTCGTCCCCCTTCGTCCGCTCAGGCACCGCTCCAAAAGGCTGTCGCTCGCACCGAAGTTGAACTCTTACCGCTCGCTGATGGGCTTGACCGTCAGGTCGCGCGGGCCGGTGTAGATGGCGCGGGGGCGGATCAGGCGGTTGTCGCCGAGCTGTTCCAGGATGTGCGCGGTCCAGCCGGCCACGCGGGAAATGGCGAAGACCGGGGTGAACAGGTCGTCGGGGATGCCGAGCATGTGGTAGACCGAGGCGGAGAAGAAGTCCACGTTGGCTTTGAGAGTCGTCTTGCCTTTGGCGGCCAGAGCCTTGTCGGCGGCCTCCTGCACCTTCTCGCTGATCTCGTACCACTTGGGGTCGCCGGAGGATTCGGCGAGCTGCCGCGACATCTCGCGCAGGGACACGGCGCGCGGGTCGAGCGCGCGGTAGACCCGGTGCCCGATGCCGGGGATCTTTTTGCCCTCGGTCAGCATCTGGGTCACGACCTCTTCGGCGCGGCCCGGCGTCCCGATCTGGGCCAGCAGGTGCATGACGTTGACGTTCGCCCCGCCGTGGAGGGGGCCGGCCAGCGTCCCGACGGCGCTGGTGACGGCGCTGTACATGTCAGTCAGGGTGGCGACGGTGACGCGGGCGGCGAAGGTGGAGGCGTTCAGCTCGTGGTCGGCGTGGAGGACCAGGGCGACGTCCAGGGCGTGCGTCTCGGTCGCGCTCGGCTCCCGGCCGGTCAGTTGGTACAGGAAGTTGCCCGCCGTGGACAGGCCGGGCTTGGGCGCGACCGGCTCCTCGCCTTTACATAGCCGGTCCAGCGTCGCCACCAGCGTCCCCATCTGCGCCGTCAGCCGCAGCGCCTTGCGCTTGTTGGCGTCCATGCTCTCGTCGCCCTCGTCGGGGTCGTAGAGCGACAGCAGCGAGGTCGCCGTCCGCAGGGCATCCATCGCCGGGGCCGTCGTGGGGAACTGGCGCAGCAGGGCGAGGGCGGCATCCGGCAGGGCGCGGCTGGCGTCCAGGTCCGTTCGGAGCGCGCCTAGCTGGCTCGCGGTCGGCAGATCGCCGTTCCACAACAAATACACGACCTCCTCAAAGGTCGTGTTCTGGGCCAGGTCGTGGATGTCGTAACCCCGGTAAATCAGCTTGCCGTTTTTGCCGTCCACATCACAGATGGATGACTCGCCGGCGATGACGTCTTCGAGGCCCTTCGCAAATTCTTTGTCGTCTGCCATCGGTAAAAAGACCTTCCTTGCGCGGGGAGCGCCGCGCCTATTCTACCCATTTTTTCAGCCGTTCTCGCTGCGGATCACGGCGGTGTTTTCGGGGGGCTGGGCGGCCTGCTCCTGTTCGTCGTCCCACTTGCCGGCCACCGACATCTTGGTGCCGCAGCAGGCGCAGACGCCGATCATGGCGCGCCGCCCGTTCTTCATCAGCGTCCGGGTGGCGGAGAGCATCTCCTGTTTGGCGCGGCAGCGCACACAGTATCCTTGCATGGTGACCTCGTAAGAATATGGGGATGAGGAACGCCGGATTATATCACCCGCTCGGCGCATTGTCAAGCGTGAACTTTTGCGTCCCGCCGCGCGTCTGCATGGTACAAACGCCGCGTTCGTGCTATAATGAACCGTCGCCCAATCGCCGTCACTGGAGACCCCGTCCCATGAAAACCCCCCGCGTCCTCGCCGCCGCCCTCACCTCCCTCCTCGCCGCCGGTGTGACCGTTTCGGCGGCGCTGACCGCCCCCACGCGCTCGGTCGCCGACACGCCCAGGGCCGACGCGGCCCAGGTCAAGGCGCTGTACGCCGAGAAATGCTCCGCCTGCCACAACCTGCCCAAGCCCGAGGAGAAAGGCTACACGCGGCGCGAGTGGCAGCGGACCGTGACCACGATGCTGACCAAGTACCACGCTTCGGAGTCCATCGCGCCGGGCGAGGCGGTGCAGATCGTGGATTACCTGGCGACCTTCGCGCCCAAGACGGGGGCCGGAGGTCGGAACCAGCAGCCCGCCGACCCGTGGGGGACGGATACCCTGGACGTCTGGACGGCCGCCCCCGCCGCGACCCGCGTCTTCAACTTCGCGGGGGGCAGCCTGGCGGGCCTGGCCCCGGTCGGCGCGGGGACGCCCGGCCCGGCCCCGGTCTGGTCGGTGGCGGCGGACAAGTCCGGCCCCGACGGTATGGTCGCCCGCGCGTCCGGCCCGAACTTCCGGGCGGACCGCTTCGCCCTGCTGCTGGACCGCGCCGACGGGGGGCGCAACGTGGACGTCCACGTCCGCTTCCGCATTGACGCCGGCAAGGCCAGCCCCGCCGTCGGGATCGTCTGCGCCTACGCCGACCCGGACCACTACGCCGTCCTGCGCTGCAACCAGGCGCTGGGCGACCTGGCCTTGATCCAGATCGCCGGCCCCAGCCACACGACCGTGCAGCAGACGCCGATCTCGCTTCCTGCCGCTCCCGCCCTGACGGTTGCCGCCCCGGCTGGCGCTGCCCCGGTCGCCGCGACGCCTGCAACGCCGCTCGCGCCCGGCTGGCACACGCTGCGCCTGCTGGTCCACGACGGCCAGGTGCGCGGCTGGGTGGACATGCAGAAGCGCATCAGCGCGACGCTCCCGAGCTACGGCGGCGGCAAGGTCGGCCTGTGGACGCAGGGCAACACGACCGCTTCGTTCGACGACTGGACGGTGGACTGGTACGACGCGCCCAAGACCGCGCCGCTGAGTTAAACGATCTGCGAGAGAGCCACGTCCTAACGGGCGTGGCTCTTTCCGTCTGTCTGAGGTATGATAGCGGCTATGCTGACGCTCCACAAGGCGCAACCAGGCGAAGTCGAAGACCTCCAGGAGATCGTCCGGCTCTGTGGGGAGGACATCGGGGCGCGGTTCGGCCTGACGTTCTGGTCGCCACCCCCGCCCATTGAGCTGATGCGGCGGCACGCCTCCGAAAAGGCCGTCTACGCCGTCCGAGACGGCGGCGAGGTCGTGGCGACATTCACCCTCGGCTTGTCCGGCTGGCCGGAAGAGGCGGTCCCGTTCTGGGCCGACGCCGGCCACCGAGCGGCCTACCTGTCCCGCCTAGCCGTGCGTCCTGACCGTCAGGGGCAGGGCATCGGCCGCTGGTGCCTGGCCGGAGTCGAGCGTCTGGCGCGGGAACAGGACTGCCGGGCCGTTCGGCTGGATGCCATCCGCGCGTTCGCGCCGCCCGTCGCCCTGTACCGCCGACTCGGCTACGAGGAGCGCGGCGTCATCGCCTGGACGAACTGGTACGGCGTCCCCCGAGAGCTGCTGCTGATGGAACTTCTGCTGGGCGAGGATGGCGGGCGATGAAGCCGCCCACCCCAAAGCGGCGCGTGTGGCGGTGGCTTGGCCTGACCATCGGTGTGCTGATGGGCCTGATCCTCCTGGATTACCTTTCCTATCCCTACTTCGCGCATCCAGTTGGCCGCAGTTTCAACCGGGGCGAGAATGGACTGTGGCTGCGGTACAAGTGGTATTTTGGTGAGGAAACAGATGTGCCGACTCTTGCCCAACGACTCCAAGATGAGCAAATCCGTTACGCCTACTTCCACGTCCGCGATGTGACAAAGAACGGTGCTCTACGTCATCACTGCCCTGATGTCGCCGGGCGGCTGGTCGTGCCGCTTCATCGGCAAGCGCCGACGGTCAAACTGATCGCCTGGGTCTATGCCGGAAACGTCGCAGGGAGGGGCAGCGTGGACCTGTCACGGCCCGAAGTACGCCGGGCGATGGTGCAGGAGGCGGTCTGGCTCGTGACAGTCTGCGGGTTCGACGGTATCCAGTGGGATTATGAGATATGCCCGAGCGGCGATGCCGACCTTCGGCGGCTGCTGCGCGAAACGCGCGCCGCCCTGCCGCCCGGCAAGCTGCTGTCCGTCGCCGTCCCCCTGTGGGTCCCCGCGCCGGTCAGCCGGTTCGGGTGGCAGGAGGCGGATTTCGGTGATGTGGCGAGTGTCTGTGATCAGATGGCGGTCATGTGTTACGACACGGGGCTTTATCTGCCGCGCAGCTACGTTTGGCTGACTCATCAGCAGGTCGTCCACGTCACGCGGGCCGTGGCGCGGCGGGACCCGCGCTGCCGCGTCCTGTTCGGTATCCCGACTTATGGTGCCGGGGGGCTGTCACATCACGCCCCGGCGGAGAACATACGCATGGCGCTCATCGGCGTCCGGGAAGGCCTGGCCGATCCCCAGGCTGATCCGTCCGTTGTCGCGGGCGTCGCCCCGTTCGCCGATTACACGACCCAGGACTCGGAATGGAAGACTTATCAAGCCTGGTGGCGCCGGCCATGACCCGCCCCGATCTGCTGCGCCGCCGGATACGTCTGTGGCTCAGTCTGTTCCTCCTGGGCCTGGTCCTGAGCGGCGTCACGGCCATCCCGCTGGCGTGGGAACTGGACATTCTGGCGCGGGTGATCGGGACGGGTGAGGGGGGCTTGGCGCACTGGATCGGGCGGGTAC
>CAXTWM010000025.1:0-4985 GCA_964247915.1 uncultured Armatimonadales bacterium
GGCGGGACCGGCGCGGGCCGGGCCGGCAGGACGACGAGGCGCGCGCGCGCCGGCTGCTGGCTGAGTACAAGGGGGGCGGGCCGGGTGCGTCCGCCGCCCGCGAGGCGCTGGTGCTCCAGTTCCGGCCCCTGGTCCAGAAGCAGGCGCGGCAGTTCCTTTCGCCCGCCGTCCCGCTGGAGGACCTGATTCAAGAGGGCTTCCTGGGCCTGATCCACGGCATTGACCAGTACGACCCTGGGCGGGGGGTCAAGCTGATCACCTACGCCACGCACCACGTTGACGGGCATTTGCGCCACTTCCTGCGCGACCGGACGCAGATCATCAAGGAGCCGGCGTGGCTCCAGGAGATGGCCCAGAAGGTCCGGCGCGAGGCCGAGACGCTGACGCAGGAATTGGGGCGCGAGCCGACCGACGCCGAGGTGGCCTCAGCCCTGGGGGTGGGCGAGGCCGAGATCGCCCGCATCCGCACCACGCGGGCGCTGTTCAACCCGCAGTCGCTCGACGAGATGCAGGAAAGCGGGACGTCCCGCATCCAGGTCGCCGAAAGCAACGCGCAGGCCGCGCGGACCGAGCTGCCCGTCGAGGACCGCGTCGTCCTCGAACACCTGATGACCCGGCTGAAGGAGATCGAGCAGAAGGTGCTCTACTCGTTCTACTACGAGGACCGCAGCCAGACCGAAATCGCCAAGGCGCTGGGCGTCTCCAACAACTACGTCTCGCACATCCTCAAGAACTCCGCCCGCAAGTTGCAGCAGATGTCCCGCAGCGACGCCGTCCGCGAGGCCGCCTTGCAGCACGAGCGCAAGCGCCGCCGCCTGGCCGCGCACGGCGCGGCGGCCCTGGCCGACGAAGCGGATGAGGCGCCGCCGACGGTCGTGGACCCCGTCACGAGTCTGTACACCCGCCCCTACTTCGAGAGCCGCCTGGACGAAGAGCTGTCCCGCGCCATCCGGCACCACCTGGAGCTGTCCGTGATCCGCGTCCGGGTCGAGGGCGACTTGCCCGAGGCCGCGCTGTTCGTCCGGATCGCCCAGACCTTTAAAGACTGCATGCGCCGCTCGGACCTGGTGGCCCGCTACGAGGAGCGCGAGCTGATCGCCCTGCTGCCGCACACGGGGGCGACGCGCGAGACGGTCATCGGCCGCCTGCATTCCCGCCTGGGCGAGCTGACGGCGGGCTTCCCCCACCCCTGCCCCATCGGGCTGGGGCGGGCGTCCTACCCCGCCCAGCGCCAGCGCGCCGCCCTGCTGACGGCGGCGGCCCCGCAGGAGCGAGTCTGATGCAGGAGCGGGTGTAGCGTTTATGCCCCGCCGGAAACGGGGAAAACCCGTTTAGCGGGCGGGCCGCCCCGCCTCCCGCTAACATCACCAACGAGTATTACCAACACAGGAGAGACACGCGCATGAGTACCCCCCCGCCAGCCTGGCCGCCGTCGCCGCAGGGCGGACCGCCGATGGGCGGCGCCGCGCCGGTCAACGGCCAGACCATCATGATTATGGGCATCGTCAGCCTGTTCTGCTTCGGCATCATCCTCGGTCCCTTGGCCTGGATTCAGGGGAACGCCGCGCTGAAGACGCTGGACACCTACGGCGACCCGACCAACCAGCGCAGCCCGGTGACGACGGGCCGCATCTGCGGCATGATTGGCACGATCCTCGCCGCGCTCGGGATCATCGGCTACATCATTGCCATCATCGCGGGCGTCGCGGGCGGTCTCGGCCATCCGCACACGCCGACGCCGTAAGCCAGCCATCGCCGGAGGAACGCCCGCTGCACCGAGACGTGCGGCGGGCGTTTTTTGTGTGGAGGCTCGCCAAAGCCCTCACCTGTACCTCGGCTCTCTATTTTTTACCAAGTGATCTGTTTCTTCCAGTCGGCAGGTAAGGCCAGCTTGAAGTCGGCCAGCCGAGGCCGATACCACTGACGCCGCTTGCGCGCGCTGGTGACGTAAGCCGCGCCGCAGCCGAGCGTGAGCCATACGGCGGGCCAGAGCATGACCGAGAGCAGATCAGGGATGTTCAACCGCGTCATGGACACTGCACAAGCGACCATCAAGGGGAGCAGGGGCCAAGCAACGGCGGCGTAGAACACGCCTGTGAGTGCCCGGTGCGGGAACCGTCTCCCGACGGCGACCCCCACAAGGGGTGGCACGCCGACGAGGTATTCCAGCGTAAACGCAGTCCCAGAGTCATCGTACAGTTGGAAAACCGTCATCCCCAGGACGGTGCAGAAGATCAGGGCAGAGGCGATGACGACGTGCGCTCCCAGCGTGTAAAGCACGGCGGCCATGTCCGGGCTGACCCAGCGCTGTCCGCGCCGCCACTCCCAGGCCAGCCGCCGCCCAATCCGCGTGGGATCGCCGAACTGCGTCAAGGCCAGTTCCCAGGCTTCTTCGGGCGAACTGCCGAGTTCTTCGTTGGCCGCAACGAGGGCGTCGAGGTGCTGGCGCACCTCGGCGTGCAGTTCGGCGCGCTCGGCGGCGGGGAGGCACTTCAGGGGGGCGTTGAGGCGCTGAAACCATTGCTCCACCTGAGGATCGTTAAGCGGGCTGAACATGGGGGGTGTCTCCGTTGGTGTCGCCGAGGATGGCGTTGACGGCTTGGGAGAAGCGGCTCCAGGACTTCACCGAGGCGGCAAGTTTGGCCTGGCCGGCGTCGGTGAGGGTGTAGACGCGGCGGGCGGGGCCGGAGGGCTGGGTCTGCCATTCGCTCTGCACCAGGCCCTCGCGCTCCAGGGCGCGCAGGGCGGGGTACAGGGCGCCCTCGCCGACCGAAAGGGCTTCGCGGCTGCGGCGCTCGATCTCGCGGGCAATGGCGTAGCCGTGGCGTGGGCCGCCGGACAGCACGGCCAGGATCAAGATGGGCGTGCTGCCTTTTTTGAGTTCCTGCTCTTCACTCATGCAGCCATTGTACATCGCGATGCGATGTATGTCAAGCGTTATTTTCAGAGGCCAAGGAAGCGGACGGCGCGGGCCAGGCCGATGACCGAAACGCCGTCGGTGATGCGTCCGTCCATCGCCATCGCGTGGGCCTCTAGGAGAGGCAGGCGGCGGACGGCGAGAACTTCGTCGCCTTCCGGCATGGCTTCCCCGACCGTCAGGTCTTGGGCCAGAAAGATTTGGCCGGCCTCGTCGGTGACGGAGTTGGACAGGTGGAAGGGGCCGAGGTCGGTCCACGCCGCCGCCGTCAGCCCGGTTTCCTCGGCCAGCTCGCGCTTGGCGCTGTCCAAGAGCGGGACGGGAAGCGGGCCGCCGCCTTCGGGGATCTCCCACGAGTACAGGCCGAGTGGGTAGCGCCACTGGCCGACCAGGAACGTGTCGCCGTCGTCCGTCACGGGCACGATGCCGAGCGCGCGGTTCTGGAACTCGACGACGCCGTAGATGCCGTCGCGGCCGTCGGCGCGGATGACGTGGTCCTCGCGGACGCGAATCCAGGGGTTGACATAGATTTCGCGGCTGCCGCGCGTGCGCCAGGGGTTGGGGGAAGGGTTTTGAAGTTCGTTTGCCATGCCGCTATCATGGAGCGGCGGCGGGAATTTGTCAAGCCTTTCCTGTTCGTGATTTTTTTCACGAACAAGTGGGTAGAATGCACCGAGACACACAGAAGGAAATCAAGCCATGGCTAGCACCCATATTGTCATCGTCGGCGGCGGCTTCGGCGGCCTCAAAGTGGCGCAGACGCTGGAAAAACTGATACGGCTCGGCGACGCGGTGGACGTGACGCTGATCAGCCGGGATAACTTCCTGCTGTTCACGCCGTTTCTGACCGAGGCACTGGGCGGGATGCTGGACGAGGCGGACGTCATCTCCCCGTTGCGGGCTTTCTTGAAGAAGACGCGCTTCGTCATGGGCGAAGTGACGGCGATAGACGTGAAGGCCAAGTCCGTCACCTTCCGCCGCCCGCTGACCGAGGAAACCGAGACGGTGCAGGCGGACCAGCTCATCCTGAGCCTGGGCAGCACGACCTCGTTCCACGGCCAGGAGGAGGTCGAGAAGCTGGCCTTCACGCTGAAGTCGCTGGACGACGCCACCCTGCTCCGCAACCACCTGATGGCCTGCTTGGAGCAGGCGAACCAGGAGAATGACGGGGTGGCCCGGCAGTCGTTCCTGACCGTCATGGTGGTCGGTGCGGGCTACACGGGCGTTGAGGCGGCGGGCGCGATCCGGGACCTGATGAAAGACGCCGCCCGCGACTACCCCCACGTCCGGCCCGACGAAATCCGCGTCGTCCTGATGGATATGGCGGAGCAGATCCTGCCGACGATTGACCCCTCGCTGGCCCAGTACGCCCTGCGGCAGCTCCAGAAGCGCGGGATCGAGATGCGGCTGGGGCAGAAGATCAAGGAGGCCGACGATCACTCCGTCACCCTCAGCAAAGGCGAATACGTCCCCACCCGCACCCTGCTCTGGTCGGCGGGCGTCGTGCCCTCGCCGCTGACCCAGACGCTGGACTGTGAGAAGGACAAAAAGGGCGCGATCCTGACCGAGCCGACGATGGCGGTCAAGGGCATGGAAGGCGTCTGGGCGATGGGCGACTGTGCGCTCATCCCGAACCTGCTGGAAGAAGGCCGCCCCTACACGGGGACAGCGCAGAACGCCGAGCGGGAGGCGAAGAAGCTCGCCCGCAACGTCATGGCCGTCCTGCGGGGACGGCAGCCCGAGCCGTTCCTGTTCCGCACGCTGGGCGAGTTCGTCAACTTGGGCCACCGGGTCGCCGTGGCGCAGATCAAGTGGTTCAAGTTCTCCGGGTTCATCGCCTGGTTCCTGTGGCGCGGCGTGTACCTGGTCAAAATCCCGCATTGGGGCCGCAAGGCGCGGGTCGTGTCCGGCTGGACGCTGGACCTACTGTTCGGGCGCAACTCCGTCGAGTCCGAGACGCCGCGCCTGCTGCGGAACAGCACTGCTTTGAAGCGGCACACCGACGAAGAGGCGGCGCCGGCAAAGTGACAAAAAGAAGCGGGGGGGGCCGGCTGGGGCCCCCGCCGGG
>CAXTWM010000025.1:4995-23669 GCA_964247915.1 uncultured Armatimonadales bacterium
CCCCCCCCCCGCCCGGCGCGGGGCCGCCCATCACACACAACGCGGCGGGGGCCGCCGCTCGCCCCCCCCGCTTCTTTTATGCCGTTAGGCCGCGAGCCGCTGTTCCTCGCTCTGCTCCGCCGCGTCGGCGGCGGGGGTGAAGGTGACGGTGCGGGCATCCTGACGTCGGCGGAAGTGGATCATCTCCCACTGGTGGACGTAATCCAGCACGGTCAGGGCCAGCTTGCGGGCCTCGAATTCGGGCATCTGGATCGTCAGGCTGTCGGTCGCCTTGACCATCTTCACCTGCCCCTGGCCGTAGACCTCGCCCTGGCCGTTGTCGATCCGCAGGACGTAGGGCTGGCGGTACTTGGACTCCTTCTTGAAGGACAGCACGCGCGCCTCGGTGTAATCGTCGTGGGCGCTGCCTTTCTGGTCCTCGAAGGCGGTGAACGTGCCGGCCAGCAGGTCATGGCAGACCAGCTTCATGTCGTCGGCGTCCACATAATGCCGGACGCGCTGGGTGGCCTTGTTGTGCTCATCGAACTCGACGAGGGTAAAGGCAACCTTGCTGCGCTTGGGGTCGAAGGCCAGCAGGTCGGTGATGTCCAGGATCTTGTCTTTGGCAACGAACCGGAAGATCTGGATCTTCGTCACTTCGCGCGCGCCGCTGTCGGCGCCGTTCTTCTCATAGGTGTTCATGGTCAGTTCTCCTTAAACCAGGTCGGGTCTCGAAAGATGCTTTAGTCACCGGCTGTTCAAAGCCGGTGACACTCGGCTATGTCAACGGAACTGCCGATGTAGGTTTCGGCAGTCACCGCGTTTGTGATTATGTAGATGCCTTGCGTCCGTGGCATGAGAGTCATCCTTGTTTTCGTCCTCTAGAGCACCTTGCGATAAGTGCAGGCGGCGTTGTCCTGAAGGGATGCCCAACAATCCCAGATCACGACATAACCCCTTCCCCCGACGTAGTAGCAGTTGGAGACAAGCTGCTCCCCACACTGCGGGCAGGTGCCGCGCACCCACTCGGGGCGGGGGCGGTCGGATTTGCCGTCGTATGCCTGCCGGACGCTCTCCACGGCGGCGTTGGTTTCCAGTATCGTGTCCATGTTCGTTTTCCTCTCACTAAACCAGATCAGCCTTTGCGGTACAGATATATTATAGCGTAAATGGCAGTGAGTATCAGCAAACGGGGATAAGGGCGCAGAACGATGTGCGGAAATTCTCACCTGATGAGAATTTTGGGGGGGCTTTTAGGGGAGAAAAACACGGTGAAAATACCGTAATTAGAAGGGATGAAGATGCCGATAATACACTCAAAGGAGAGTGGCACCCATGTTCTTGTGGATCACGGCGGGCTATGTGCTGTCCGCTATCGCGTTTTATTCGTATATCGTCTCGACCGCCCAGGAAGACCCGCATGAGGCCCTCGCCACCCTGGCGGAAACCACCGACCGGCAGTGGTCGCGTGAGCAGAGCAACCGCCGGGCCGCGTGACCCGGCCTGGATGACAGCGAACACAAAAGCGGCCCGCCGAGTTCGGCGGGCCGCTTTGTTGATGTTTCTGCCGATGTATCACCCGCCGTAGTTGCGGAAGGCGATGCCGACCAGGATGCTGACCAGGAACCAGGCCACACCCAGGTAGCGGGTGTAGGTTTGCAGCATCTCCTCGAAGCCGGGCTTGCCCTTGAAGTTGGCGCTGACGTTGCCGCCGATGGTCCCGGTCAGGCCCTCGTTCTTGGTAGTCTGGGACATGACAATGACGACCAAGGCGATGCTGATCAGGCCCTGCAAGATCAGCAGGATGATTTGGATGGCGTTCATGTCGCTAGAGCTTCTCCTCGGTCTTCACGCCCGCACCGACGGGAGTCTCCTGTGCGGACACCGCGCCGGGCGTCTTGTCGTAGACGGTCGCGCCGGGAGACGGCGTTTTCTCATCATCGTCGCTCGTCGCCTTCTTGAACTCCTTGATTCCCTGCCCCATGGATTTGCCGAAGCCGGCAAGCTTGGAGCCGCCAAAAAGGAGGATGACCACGCCTGCGATGATCGCGATCTCTGTCGGGTTGCCGAAGCCAAATGCCAGTGGAAGCATATCAGTGTCCTTTCACGTCTGCGTTGTCCGGCGGGGCCGGCACAGGCTGCTTTTCGGCCTGTGGGTTCGTTTCGACTAAATGCGGCACGGCGGAGTGCAGCGGGACGACCGGCGCCATGAGGTCTTCCGGGGCCTGATCGTAAGGCCGGTGCTCGATGGCCTTCTCGACGGTCGCGCTGCTGGTCCCCGCGTAGGGGTTGCCGTACTCATGCGGCGGCGACAGGACCGGCTTGTAGACCGATTCGACCTCGCTGTGAACCGAGTGCGCCGCCCCCGTTACCTCGTCGGTGATCTTCCGCAGCTCACGCATAGCCTGCCCGAGCTGCTTGCCGACTTCGGGCAGCTTCTTCGGCCCGAAGACGATCAAAGCCACCACCAGAATGATGGCGATGTCGGCAGGACTGCCAAACCCAAAAGCCAGCGGAAGCATCGTTTATCCTCAAACCCCTCAACCATTACTTGTCGTTACTTGTTGCGGGTGATCCTTCGCAGTTCGCGTATCGCCTGCCCTAGCTCTGTAAGCAGTTGAGACGGCTTTTTGTTCGGCCCGCAAACGATCAGGGCCGCGATAATGATAATGGCGATGTCGGCGGGGCTGCTAAACCTCAGCACATGCAGAAGCATCCTTCACCCCCTGTCCTCTCGGACGGTATTCAGCCGATTTGGTTCACCATCGTGCCGGAGGCCAGGGCAAAAATCTGGTCGCGGGTGCAGAAGCCGGAGCCGTACACGGCGGCGTTGGCTGCACCGGCAGCGACGCCCAGCTTCAGCGCCTCGGCGTGTCCCCAGCCCTGCTCCCAGGCCCAAAGGAAACCTGCGGTGAGGGAGTCGCCGGAGCCGAGGGCGCTCACGACTTCTACAGTCGGGGGAGTCGCCTCCCAGGTGCCTTCTGCGTTTGCCAGGACCGCTCCCCGCGCGCCGCCCGTCACCAGCGCCAGAGGAACACCATATTTTTCGCGCAACGCCTGCGCCGAGCCGCCCCAGCCGTCGCCACCGACGGACAAGGCTTCCAGCTCATGCACGTTCGGCTTGACCAGGAAGGGCTTGGCTTCGACGCCAAACTGCAAGGCTTCGCCGCTGGCGTCCAAGACAGCCTTGATGCCGTATTCCTCCTGCGCGAGCCGGATGATGGCGGCGTAAATGTCCGGTGGCGTTCCCGGCGGGAGGCTGCCTGATAGGACTACGGCGTCACACCTCGACAAAAGTTCCCGCAACCGCTGGAGCAGGGCATCGCATTCGTCGGGTGTGACCTGCGGGCCGTTCTCGTTCAGGACCGTCTCGGTGTGCCCGATGGGGTCCAAAATCGCCGTACAGACACGCGACTCCTGCGCGACCTGGACAAACGGAGAAGCGGTGCGCTCTTGGCGCAAGCCCCGCTTGATGTATTCCCCAGCCGCGCCGCCTAAAAACCCGGTCGCCGCGACCTCGCCGCCCAGCGTCCGGTAGACGCGGGCGACGTTGATGCCCTTGCCACCCGCATAGGAAAGCGTTTCTGTTGGCCGCTGCACCCGGTCCACGGCGAAGCCGGGGATGGTATACAGCTTGTCAACCGCAGCGTTGAGCGTGACGGTGAGGACGGGCACCGGGGTTTAGCGCTTGCTGAACTGGAAGCCGCGGCGGGCGCGCTTGCGTCCGGCCTTCTTCCGCTCTTTGACGCGCGGGTCGCGCGTCAGGTAGCCCAGCTTCCGCAGCACGGGCCGCATGTCGGGGTCGGACTCGACAAGGGCCTTGGCGATGCCGTGGCGGACCGCGCCGGCCTGGCCGGAGATGCCGCCACCCAGGGCACGCACGAAGACGTCGAACTTGCCGACGGTCTCGGTCACTTCAAACGGCTGCATGATCAGGGCTTCGAGCGAGGCGCGGCCGAAGTAGTTGCTCGTCGTCCGGTTGTTGACGGTGATGTTGCCCTGGCCATTCGAGAGCCAGACTTTGGCGATGGCGTTCTTGCGCTTGCCGGTGCCGTAGTAGCGTGTGGTTTCTGCCATGTGTGTTCCTTAATGACTGCCGAGCTAGGCGAGGTCCTGCGGCTTCTGCGCCTGGTGACGGTGCTCCGGCCCGGCGTAGATGCGGAGCTTTTTCAAGGTCTGCGCGCCCAGCGTGTTGTGGGGCAGCATCCCCTTGACGACGCGCATCAGGGCGGCGACCGAGTCTTTCTCGATCTCGCGCCCGCGCGTGACGCTGCGGATGCCGCCGGGGTAGAGGGTGTGCCGGTAAATCGGCTCATCCTTCTTGTTGTTGCCGGTCAGGAGGACCTTGTCGGCGTTGATGATGATGACGTGGTCGCCGCAGTCCACATGCGGGGTCCATTCGGGCTTGTTCTTGCCGCGCAGGATTTTGGCGACTTCGACGGCGAGCCGGCCCATGGGCTGACCGGTGGCGTCAATGGTGATCCACTTCCGGTTCTGCTCCATCTCCAGCGGCTTGGCGCTATAGGTTGACATTCTGTTTCTCCATTCATCCCCCCAGCCCCCAATCCTGGGGGTGTAGGAGTATCATCTGTATCAGTCTTATCAGTAGTCCACGCGCAGCAGGCACAGGCCCTGCGGCGCGGCGGGCGGGATCGGGTTCCGGGCGCGGTCCCGGAGCGCGAGTATCTCTTCCAGGGCCACCGGGGGAAGATCCCCCGCCCCGACCGTGACCAGGCCGCCCACCAGGTTCCGCACCATCGAGCGCAGGAAGCCGTTGGCCGTCACCGTCACCAGCAGGCCGTTCCGCATCGGGCGGACCGAAAGCTTGTACAGGTCCCGCGTCGTCGTCCGGCCCGGATTGCCGCCGGCGCGGGCGAAAGACGCGAAATCGTGCGCCCCCACGAGGGGAAACGCCGCCTGACGCATTAAAGCGACATCCAGCGGGCGGCGGCAGTGCAGGCTGTAGCGGCCCCAGATCGCCGAGCGGGTGCGCCGGGTCCAGATCAGGTAGCCGTAGGTCCGCCGCCGGGCCGAGAACCGGGCGTGGAAGTCGGGCGCGGCTTCCTCCACCCGCGCCACGGCGATGTCGCGCGGGAGCAGGCTGTTCAGGGCAATCGGCCAGCGCTCGGTCGGAAGCGCGCTTTCGGTCTCGAAGGACACCACCTGCCCCAGAGCATGAACGCCGACATCGGTCCGGCCCGCGCCGTGGAGGATGATCTCCTCGCGCGGCACGAGTGTAGACACCGCCCGCCCCAGAACGGACTGCACGGTGCGCTCGCCCTGGCCCTGTGTCTGATAGCCCTGGAAGTCCGTGCCATCGTACTCGACCGCCAGCTTGAGCCTACGCACGGATGCTCCGACTAGGTCTTAACGGACGCGGCCCGGCTGGCCGGTCTTTTCAGGCGCGGTGGGCATCCCGAACTCGCGGTCCGTGATCAGCGAAAGCTGCACGATGGTGGCGGCGTCGCCCCGGCGCTGGCCGATCTTGACGGTGCGGGTGTAGCCGCCCGGCCCGGTCTTGAACTCGGGCGCGATCTGCGTGAACAGGTGATGCACCAGGGTCTCGTCGCCGAGGAAGCGGCGGGCCTGACGCCGGGCGTGGAGGGTGTCCACGCGCGCGCCGGTGATCATCTTCTCCGCGATGGAGCGCACGTCCTTGGCGCGGGTCTCGGTCGTCTTGATGGTCTGGTAGGTGAACAGCGCGCGGACAAGCCCTTTCAGCAGGGCGCGGCGCTGGTCGCTGGGCAGTCCGAACTTGCGGCCGCCGATCCGGTGATTCATAGGAGGTTTCCTTTACTCTTCGTCCGCCCCGGCCACAGCCGCGTCGTCGTCGTCTTCAGTCTCATCTTCGTCGGCGTAGGCCGTGTCGTCATCGGTCGCGCCCAGGATGCTCAGGCCCAGCGAGGACAGCTTCTCCCGCACCTCGGTCAGCGACTTCTTGCCGAAGTTGCGGATCTGCATCAGCTCGCTTTCCGAAATCTGGAGCAGATCGCCGATGGTGAGGACGTTGGCCTTCTTCAAGCAGTTGTAGGTGCGGACCGAAAAGTCCAGCTCCTCGATGCGGGCGTCGGGAGCGCCGACCGCCCCGACGGGGAAGCTGAGGCCGTTCAGGCCGCCGGGCCGGCCGCCCAGGCCCTGCGGGAACTCGACGAACCGGTGGAAGAACGTCTCCAGCAGGTACGCCGCCTGGCTCAGAGCGTCGCCCGGCGCCATCGTGCCGTTGCTCCAGATCTCCAGCGTCAGCCGCTCGAAGTCGGTCTTGAAGCCGACGCGGGTCGCCTCGACGTTGAACGAGACCTTGCGGACGGGCGTGAACGACGCCCCGATGGGGATGACGCCGATCACCTGCTTGCTTTTGTCCTGCTTTTCGGGCAGGACGTAACCCTTGCCCTCGTCCACGATCAGCTCCATCGAGAGGTGCGTCTTGTCGTCGGCCAGCGTCGCCAGATGCACTTCCGGGTTGACGATCTCGACGTCGCTGGGGCACTGGATGTCCGCGCCGGTCACATGGCCCGGCCCGGTCACGTCAATCGTGATGACGTGCGGGTCGGGTTTCGTGCCGTTGGACAGGACGCCGCTGCGCCCGTGGACCTTGACGAACAGGTCCTTCAGGTTCAGTATCAGCTCCGTGGTGTCCTCTTTGACGCCCGGAATGGTCGAAAATTCGTGCAGCACGCCGTCAATCTTGATGGACGTGACGGCCGCGCCGGGGATAGACGACAGCAGGACGCGGCGCAGGGAGTTCCCCAGCGTCACGCCGTAGCCGCGCTCCAGCGGCTCGACCACGAACTTGCCGTAGGTGTCGGACTGCTCCAGCGTCTCGATGCGCGGGGCAGCCGGGTCCATTGTCATCTCTGGCATCGTATTCAGTTTAACTCCTCCAGGTCATCCTGCGGAAAAAGCGGCCTTTGGGCGTACAGGCGAAAACCCGCCGGAGGGAAGCGGCGGGTTTCGGTCCCGGCGTCAGGCCGCCTGGGGCGGTGCCTGATCCATTATCGCGAGTAGTACTCGACGATCAACTGCTCGGCGACGTCGGTGTCGATCATGTCGCGGGTCGGCACGGCGACGACCCTGCCGACGAGCGAGTTGGCATCAAACGTCAGCCACTCCGGGATGCGGCGGCCCATGCCGCGCAGCGAGTCCAGCATCGGCTGGAGCTTGCGGCTGTTGTCGTGGACGGTGATCACATCGCCGACGCGCACCTGATAGGAGGGGACGTCCACGCGCTTGCCGTTGATCAGGAAATGCCGGTGCGAGACGAACTGGCGGGCCTGAGCGCGAGATGCCCCCAGGTTCAGCCGGTAGATCACGTTGTCCAACCGGGTTTCCAGCAGCGACAGGATGTTCTCGCCGGTCACGCCCTTGCGGCGCAGGGCCTCCTCCACATAGTTGCGGAACGGGCGCTCCAGCACGCGGTACGTCCGCTTCATCTTCTGCTTTTCGCGGAGCTGGTGGGCGTACTCAGTGGTCTTCTTCTGCATCCCCAGGCCGTGCATGCCGGGCGGATAGTTGCGGCGCTCGATGGCGCACTTCTTGCTGTAGCAGCGGGTGCCCTTCAGGTAGAGCTTCATGCCTTCGCGGCGGCACTGCCGGCAACGGGCGTCGCCCGACTTGCTGACGGGTCCTTTTTTAACGGCGGTCATCGGTTCTCATTTCTCCAAAAGCGAGGCAAGGGGCTAAACGCGGCGGCGCTTGGGCGGGCGGCAGCCGTTGTGCGGGATCGGCGTCACATCTTTGATGATGCTGACCTCGATGCCGACCGCCTGCAAGGCGCGGATGGCCGTCTCGCGGCCCGAGCCGGGTCCCTTGACGTGGACATCCACCCGCCGCAGGCCGTGCTCCTGCGCCTTGCGGGCGGCGTTCTCAGCGGCAAGCTGGGCGCCGAACGGGGTGCCTTTGCGCGACCCCTTGAAGCCGACGGAGCCGGCGCTGGCCCAGGAAATCAGGTCGCCCCGCGTGTCGGTGATCGAGACGATGGTATTGTTGAAGGTGCTCTGAATATGCACAAGTCCCTGTGCGATATTCTTTTTCTCTTTCGGCTTCTGCCGCTGCGTGGTTTTCTTCTGTGCCATTCGGTCTGTGCTGTCTCCTATCATCCCGTCCCAACACCGGGCAAGGTGAGGGGCGGTACAGGACCCGCTGTGCGGGTGAGAAGGCGGGAGTCATCCCGCCCTCGTGGTCTACTTCTTGACCTTCTTCTTGCCGGCGACGGCGCGGCGCGGGCCGCGACGGGTGCGGGCGTTGCTCTTGGTCTTCTGGCCGCGCACGGGCAGGCCCTTGCGGTGCCGGATGCCCCGGTAGCAGCCGATCTCGGACAGGCGGCGGATGTTGATCTGGATCTGCCGCTTCAGGTCGCCCTCGACCCGGAACTCGCGCTCGATGGTCTCGCGCAGCTTGTTGGTCTCGGCCTCGGTCAGATCACGGACGCGCGTGTCGGGGCTGACGCCGTTCTTCGCGAGGATGTCGCGGCTGCTGGTCAGTCCGATGCCGAAAATGGAAAGGAGCGCGTACTCTACCCGCTTGTCGCGCGGCAAATCAACGCCTGCAATTCGTGCCAAAAGGAGCCTCCTGAAAATAGCCCCCCCAGCCCCCAATTCTGGGGGAGCCGGAATGGCCTGGTTTGTATATTGTTCCCCCAGAATTGGGGGCTAGGGGGTTTACCCCTGTCGCTGCTTGTGCTTCTTGATGACGCAGATGACGCGCACGACGCCATCGCGCTTGATCACCTTGCACTTGTCACAAATCTTTTTCACGGACGGCCGTACTTTCATAGTAACCTCCTGGGCGCGATAAATCTCGCCCCTACTTGTAGCGGTACAGGATGCGGCCACGGGTGGGGTCGTAAGGAGACAGCTCCACTTTGACCCGGTCGCCGGGCAGAATCTTGATGAAGTTCATGCGGATCTTGCCGCTGACCTGAGCCAGCACCTGATGACCGCCTTCGATGCTGACGCGAAACATGGCGTTCGGAAGGGTTTCCGCGATGGCACCCTCGACTTCGAGAGCTTTTTCCTTCGCGTAAGTTTCCGATTCTTCGGCGCGGCGCTCGTCGCGCGCGACATGCTGCTTGCGTGGTCTTCGAGCCATAGATTCAGTTATTTCTCCTGCGAGGGCGGCAGGGTCAGAATGTCCGGGCCGTCCTCCGTGATTGCAACAGTGTGCTCAAAATGCGCGGACAACGTGTTGTCTGCGGTGAAGATAGTCCAGACATCACCCTTGTGGTGGCCGACCTCGGACTTGCCGATGTTCACCATCGGCTCGATGCAGATGGTCATGCCCGCTTGCAGCCGGTCCCCGCGTCCCGGACGGCCATAGTTCGTGACCTGCGGGTCCTCATGCGGTGTTTGCCCAATCCCGTGGCCGACCAGATCGCGCACGACGTTGTAGCGGCTGCGCTCGACATGACGCTGGATCGCCCCGCCGATGTCCCCCAGCGTGTTACCGACCCGCGCTTGCGAGATGCCCTTGAACAAGGCTTCCCGCGAGACGGTCAAAAGGTTCTTGGCGGCAGCCGAGACCGGCCCGACCGGGACCGTCAGGGCGGCATCAGCGCACCAGCCGTCCACCGAAGCGTCCAGGTCCAGGCTGACGATGTCGCCTACTCTCAGGACGCGCCTGGCGCTCGGCACCCCATGCACGACCTCGTTGTTGACCGAAATGCAGGTGTTGTGCTGATACGGCACACGACTGAAGCTGGGCTTGTAGCCGAGCAGCGCGGGCTTCGCGCCGCGCTTCTTCAGGACTTCCGCCGCCACTTCGTCCAGGTCTTGTGTCGTCGTCACGTTGGGGACAATGGCGTCGCGCATGGCCGCCAGCGCTTCCGCCACGACGCGCCCGGCTCGGCGCATCATCTCGATCTCTTCCGCACTCTTGAGCCGAATCATCCGCGTAGTATACCCCTAAAAACCACGTTTTGCAAGCGCCCTGTCAGATAACGCGCCCGAAATGCGCGCTGTGACCGCTTCAGGCTCCCCCAGAGCGTCTACCTGGACCAGCAGGCCGCGCCGGTCGTAGTAAGCTTGCAGCGGCTCGGTCACCCGATGATAGATGTCCAGACGGCGCCGCACGGCGGCGGGGTCATCGTCGGGCCGGCGCACGAGCGGCGTCCCGTCCCTGTCACACAGGCCGGGCCGGCGGGGCGGATGCATGGCCACATGATAGGCCGTCTCACACAGCGGGCAGACCAGCCGGCCCGAAAGCCGCTCGATCAGGGCCTCATCCGCGACCATCAAGCCCACGACGACGTCCAGCGGCTCTTCAAACGCCTCGGCCTGCGCCGTATCGCGCGGGAAGCCGTCCAGGATGTACCCCCCGGCGGCATCCGGCGCGTCGAGGCGCTTCCCGACCCAATACAGAACATCGGCATCCGAAACGAAGTTCCCGGCGGCGATCTGCGCCTCGACCCTGCGCCCGAACTCAGTCCCGCGCGCGATCTGGTCCCGGATGATCTCCCCGGTCGCCACATGGGGCACGCCGAACGCCCGCGCCAGCGCCTGGCCCTGCGTTCCCTTCCCCGCGCCGGGCGGGCCGAGCAGCGCAAGGCGCACTAGCGGATGAAGCCGTCGTAGTTACGCATCAAAAGCTGCGCCTCGATGGCCTGCATGGTGTCCAGGGCGACGCCGACCACGATCAGCAGGGACGTGCCGCCGATCAGGGTGAACTGGTTGGCCCCGTTGGTGCTCGTGATGGCCGGAATCCAGTATTGCAGCAGGGCGATGAAGGCGAGGAACAGCGCGCCCGCCAGGGTGATGCGCGTCATCACCTTGTCGAGATACTCCATCGTCGGCTTGCCGGGCCGGATGCCCGGAATGAACGAGCCGTACTTCTTCAGGTCGTCTGAGATCTGCTCGACGTTCATCGTGACGGCGGTGTAGAAATAGGTGAAGAACACGATGATCGCCGCGTAGATCAGGGCCGCGATCGGGCTGTAGCCGGGCTGCATGACCGCCGACGCCCGCTGGAGGAAATGCCCGATGGGCGTTTCTTTCGGCACGAACGTCGCGAACGTCGCCGGCAGAAGCTGGATGGAAAGCGCGAAGATGATCGGGATGACGCCCGCCGAGGCCACGCGGAACGGCAGGTAGGACGTGCCGCCCTGCGACATCTTGTTGCCGACGATCTTGCGGACGTGCTGGATCGGGATCTTGCGCTGGCCCAGCGTCACGAAGACGACGCCGATGACCGTCGCGAAGAACGCCACGACCAGGATCAGCACCTGCCACGGCTTGATGGTCCCGGCGAGGACGCCCGCGCCCACCCCGGCGAGCTGGGAGGGCAGGCGGACCATGATGCCGCAGAAGATGATCAGGGAGACGCCGTTGCCGATGCCCTTGTCGGTGATCTGCTCGCCCAGCCACATCAGGAAGGCGGTCCCGGCCATCATGGTCAGGATGACCTCGATCACCATAAACGGGTTCGGCGCGAGGACGTTGCTGTGCCGCAGGAACAGGACAAACCCGGTGGCCTGGGCGAGCGCCAGGGCCATGGTCAGGTAGCGCGTGTACTGCGCGATCCGCTTGCGGCCCGACTCGCCCTCTTTGGACAGCTCCTGCCAGGACGGGATGGCGAACGTCAAGAGCTGCATGATGATCGAAGCGTTAATGTACGGGACGATGCCCATGGCAAAGACCGTGAACTTCTTCAGCGCGCCGCCCGAAAACACGTCTACCAGGTTCAGGATGCCGCCGCCGGACTTGTTGAACAGGTCGGCCAGGGCGTCCGAGTTGATGCCCGGCAGGGGGATGTGCAGACCAACCACATAAACGGCGAACATGGCGAAGATGAACATCAGCCGTCGGCGCAGCTCGGGGATCGCCCACGCCGCCGCCATCGCCTCGATGAAAGGCGTGTTGGAAGTGCGCGGCGCGGCGGACAGTCTTCGCCCGCCGCCTCCGGGGGCCGGGGCGGCGTTGGCAGTGGGTCTTTTAATAGCCATCGGTTTGCCTCATGGGGCCAGGAACAACCCTCTGATGTAACACAGCAATGCCCTCGGAATGAATTCCGGGTCTTTGGCAAAGCAGTTGTCCACCTGCGTGGACAGAGGACAGGTCGCGGCGGCGCTTCTTATGTCCGCGAAGGCGAACAAAGGCACTTCTACAGACCCAGAATTCATTCCGGGGGCAGCAGTGCGGGACATCAATATCCCTCAGACAATCTCAGTCGTGCCGCCCAGCGCCGTAATCTTCTCCTGCGCGCTTTTGGAGAACTGCGTCGCGCGCACGGTCAGCTTCTTGGTCAGCTCGCCGTTGCCCAGAATCTTGACGCCGTCTTTCAGGTCGCCGACCAGGCCGGAGTCGAACAGCGTCTCGATGGTCACGGTCGCGCCGTCCTCGAAGCGCTCCAGCGCGCTGAGGTTGACGACGGAGTAGCCGGTCTTCGGCGGGGCGTTGAAGCCGCCCTTGCCGGGGATGCCACGGAGCTGCGGGAGGCGGCGGTGCAGCGGCGTCTGGCCGCCCTCGAAGCCGGGCTTGGTGTTGCCGCGCGCCTTGTCGCCCTTGTGGCCGCCGCCGGACGTCTTGCCCGTGCCGGAGCCGGGGCCGCGCCCAATGCGCTTGCGCTCCCGGCGCGCGCCCTCGTTCGGTTTCAGTTCAGAGAGATTCATTGTCCAACTCCAAGCCCTTCATGGGGGCCGTAATGCTTCTTGCGCCCGATCTTCGGCGCGGGTTTGGACACCAGATCGCCGTCCGCCGTTTCGACGGTGAGAACGTGCGTGATCTTCTTGATCATGCCACGGATGGGGGCGGTGTTGGGCTGGCTGACGCTCGACCCGACTTTGTTCAGGCCCAGGGCGCGCGCGGTGAGCCGTTGGCTCTTCTCGTAGCCGATCAGGCTGCGGGTGAGGGTGATCTTCAAATCGGCCATGGGTTATGCTCCTTCAGCCGGAGAGGCCGTGGGTGAGGACTGTGCGACATCGGCGGCGTCTACAGGCTGTGCGACGGCGCCGGGCGTCTCCATCGTCAAGGCTTCAGTCGGGGGCGTCTCGGCGGCGGAAGACTGGATCACGGTCGGCTCGTCGGAGACGACGGTGGCGATGCCCAGGGCGGAGTCTTCCTGCTCGGCCTCGCGGGAGGCGTCGGCGACGGCCTTGGAGACCAGGTCGTTGACGTTCAGGCCGCGCAGGCGGGCCACGTCCGTCGCCCGCTTGAGCTGCTTCAGGGCGGCGATGGTGGCCCAGGCCGTGTTGACCTTGTTGGACGAGCCGAGCGACTTCGCCAGGACGTCCTTGACGCCCGCCGCTTCCAGGATGGCGCGGACCGAGCCGCCCGCGACGACGCCCGTACCCGGCGAGGCGGGCTTCATCAGCACTTCCGCGCCGCCCTGCCGCAGCAGAACGTCGTGGGGGATGGTCGTGCCGACCATCGGGACATGGACGAGGCTCCGGCGGGCCGCCTCGACGCCCTTGCGGATGGCGTCGGGGATGGCGCGCGCCTTGCCCAGCCCGGCGCCCACATAGCCGTTGCCGTCGCCGACCACGACCAGGATGCTCCAGGACATGGTGCGGCCGCCCTTGTGGGTCTTCTGGACTTTGTTGGTTTGGATGACGCGCTCTTCCAGATTCAGCGTGTCCGGGTTGATCAGTGCCATAGGTTAGAAATCCAGTCCGTTCTCGCGCGCCGCGTCCGCCAGTGCCTGGACGCGCCCGTGGTAAAGGTAGCCGCCGCGGTCGAAGACCACTTTGGTGACGCCCGCCGACTTCGCGCGTTCCGCGATCAGGGAGCCTACGGACTTGGCGGCATCAATGTTGCCGCCCGTGCTCTTGGCGGGCTTGTCGCCGCGCAGCGAGGCGTCGAGCGAGGAGGCCGCCGCCAGTGTGCGTCCCGCCAGGTCGTCAATGACCTGCGCGTAGATGTTGTTGGACGAGCGGTAGATGTTGAGCCGGGGCCGCTCGGGCGTCCCCTGGACGCGCTTGCGGACTCGGGCATGACGCTTCTGCCGGGTCTCGTTTTTGTTGATCTGTGTCATAGTGTTCGAGTTTCCTCTTGGCCCACCGTGTCACGGACGCGACGGCGTCCGCGTTATGAGCCGGGATGGGAGGGCGCGATGAGTCGTGCCCCTACTTCTTGCCGCCCTTGCCGCCAGCCTTGCCACTCTTACCGGCCTTGCGGCGAACGATCTCGCCCTGATAGCGGATGCCCTTGCCCTTGTAAGGCTCCGGCGGCTTCAGTTTGCGGATGACGGCGGCCTGCTGGCCGACGGCCTCTTTGTCAATGCCGCTGATGGTGACGAAGGGGCGGCGCGTGGTGGTGTCCTGGCCGACCTCGAAGCTGATGCCCGTGAGCGGCTCGACGGGGACCTGGTGCGAGAAGCCGAGGCTCAGGACCAGCTTCTGGCCGTCTTTGGCGGCACGGTAGCCGACGCCCTCGATCTCCAGGACGCGCCGATAGCCCGCCGAGACGCCGACGACCATGTTGTTGACGAGGGAGCGGGTCAGGCCGTGCAGGGCGCGGTCCTCCTGGCCGTCCGTCGGGCGCTTGACGAGCAGGGTGCCGTCCTGCTGCTCGACGCTCATGCGCGGGTGGATCTGGCGGACCAGGGAGCCTTTCGGCCCCTTCACCGTCAGCGTGCCGTCTTTGGCGGCCTGGACTTCCACACCCTGCGGCAGCGGAATCGGGAGTTTTCCGATACGAGACATGGAGGACTCCTTAAGAAACGTAGGCCATGACTTCGCCGCCGATGCCCAGCTTCCGGGCCTTCTTGGCGGTCATGACGCCCTGCGAGGTGCTGACGATGGCGATGCCCAGGCCGCGCAGGACGGTCGGCAGCTTGTCGTGCGACCGGTAGATGCGGAGGCCCGGCTTGGAAACGCGCTTGATGCTGGTGATGACCTTCTCGCGGTTGCGCGCCCCGTATTTGAGGGTGACTTTGATCTTGTCCTGCACGGGCTGCGGCACGACCTCGTAGGACTTGATGTAGCCCTCTTCGTGCAGAATGCGGACGACTTCGATTTTGAGCTTGGACGAGTCGACTTCGAGCGATTCGTGGTTGGCCGAGTTGGCGTTGCGGATTCGCGTCAGAAGGTCGGCGACTGGATCACTGACCGGCATAGTGTTGTTCTCCCATCAGACGGACAGCGGCCGGGCCGCAGTCTCGATATGGTTTCGTAAATTTCTACCAGGACGACTTGGTCACGCCGGGGATCAAACCCTGATGCGCCAGTTCGCGGAAGCAGATACGGCAGATGCTGAACTTACGCATGTAGCCATGCGCGCGCCCGCAGAGCTGGCAGCGGTTGTAGCCGCGCACCGCGAATTTCGGCTTGAGCTTGGCTTTTTGAATCAGGCACTCTTTGGCCATTGGTATCCTCAGACTGTCTCGTAAAATGTGTGCGTCGGGCGGAAACAGGCATTAGTATACCCCAAAACCGCACGATTTCGACTCTGGATGCCTGCCTATTGCAGACGCTCGCCCTGTTTCTCGCCCCGGAAGGGGACGCCGACCGCTTTCAGCAGTGACCGCGCCTCGGCATCGGACGTGGCCGAGGTGACGATGATGATGTCCATGCCGCGCACCTGGTCCACCTTGTCGTAGACGATCTCGGGGAAGGTCAACTGTTCTTTGAGGCCCATCGCGAAGTTGCCGCGCCCGTCAAAGGAGTTGGGGTTGATGCCGCCGAAGTCCCGGACGCGCGGCAGGGCGATGTTCAGCAGCCGGTCCAGGAATTCGTACATGCGCGCGCCGCGCAGGGTCACTTTCGCGCCGATGCGCGCGCCCTGGCGCAGCCGGAAGTTCGCGATGGACTTTTTGGCCCGCGTCACGGCGGGCTTCTGACCGGTGATCGTCGCCAGGTCAGCCACCGCGCCGTCCAGCTTCTTGGCGTCGCCGCCCGTCTGGCCCGCCGCACCGACGCCCATGTTCAGGACGACCTTTTCGATGCGCGGCACCTGCATGACGTTCTTGTAGCCGAACTCCTTCTGCAAGGCCGGGATGATCTCATCCTGGTACTTCTTCTTCAGAGTCGGCGGTGCCTTCTGTTCTGTCTCAGCCATTGGAGATCACCCCTCCCGATTTCCTGGCGAAGCGCACGCGCTCCCCGTTCTCGTCCGTCTTAACGCCGATCCGGGTGGCGGTCTTGCCGTCCGCAGGGTCCACGAGCTGCACTTTGGCGACATGGAGCGGCGACGCCTGCTCAATGCGCCCGCCTTGCGGAGTTTGACCGCCCATAGCCGGTGCGCCCTGCGGGCGCGGCTTCTGGTGCTTGATGACGATGTTGACGCCCTCGACGACCACCTTGCCTTCGGAGCGCAGGATCTGCGTCACTTTGCCTTCCTTGCCCTTGTCCTTGCCGGCCAGGACGCGCACGGTGTCGCCCGTTCGCAACAGGATTTTGCCCGTGAACTGCGCGTCGGTGCGGCGCGGGCCTTTCTTTCTTGGCGGTGTGTACATGGTTAAAGGACCTCCGGGGCGAGCGAGATGATCTTCATCGCGCCCTCGAACTTCGAGTCGCGCAGCTCGCGGGCGACCGGTCCGAAGACGCGGGTGCCGCGCGGCGCGAGGTTGTTGGTCAGCACCACGGCGGCGTTCTCATCGAAGCGCAGGACGGAGCCGTCCTGGCGACGGATCGCCTGCCGGGTGCGGACGACGACGGCCTTGACCACGTCGCCCTTTTTGACCTGCGCGCCCGGCGTCGCCGATTTCACGGCCGCGACGATGATGTCGCCGATGTGCGCGTACTTGGCGTTGGAGCCTTTCAAGACGCGGATGGTCAGAAGTTCCCGCGCCCCGCTGTTGTCCGCCGCCCGCAGGCGGCTGTAATCCTGAATCATTTGGTTTCCTTTGCGCTGCCGGCCCAGTTCCGAACGCTTTGATTGGGGAGACGCCCGGCTTTGTGGCCGACCCTAGCAGTTATTTAGTTGAGTACGGCTTGCCATCCAATAGATGATAAAATCTATAGCCGTCTGGCTGGTACTCTCGGCTCGTGCCGAAACCCTGCTTCCTTGCCACTTCATGTCCCAGCACATCCAGAACATCCAGTTTATGTTCCGGTTCCCCAGCGGCTTCACACAGAACGCAGAAACTCATCAGGCAAGCCTCTTGCTGTGCCTGGAGTAGATCACCGAGCCGCTGTGCGACTTGCGCCACAGGGAGTCCGGGCACGGCGAAGAAAACAGTGTTCCAGCCCAGCCGACAACCGGCGGCTTGCGGCAGCGCCTTCAAGGCTGCCTTCCAAAAGGAGTGAACCCAGATGCCCTTGTCTTCGAGATTGCCGGTCATCGCCTGCCGCGTCCAAACCGCGACGACGCAGAGGACGACGGACTGCCCGCCAAAAGGCTCAAGCACCTGGAGCGGGTTCAGACAGCCGACGGTCGAGAGATGTTCAGCCGCTTCCGTCAACACTCCATCGTTCAACAGGCGCCATCCATAGAAGTTATCCGTGGCTTACTTGGCGCGCTCGACGATGCGGACGACTCGCCAGCACTTGTCCTTGCTCAGAGGGCGGGTCTCCATGATCTCCACCGTGTCGCCGATGTGGGCGTCGTTGGCTTCGTCATGCGCCTTGAACTTCTTGTTCTGCTTCTGGATGCGCCCGTAGACGGGGTGGCGGACCAGGTTCGCGATGGTCACGACGACCGTCTTCTGCATCTTGTCGCTCGACACGACGCCGGTGCGGACTTTGCGGCGCGTCCGCGCTTCTTCCGTTTGGGTTTCTTCTGCCATTGCTTACCCCTTGTTCTCCTGGCTCAGTTCCCGCTCACGCCGGATGGTCAGGATGCGCGCGACTTCCTTGCGGGCGTTCCGCACAACCTTGACGTTCTCCTGCGGCTTGCTCAGGCGGTCCTTGCGGAACTGATAGATGCTCTTGTGGGCGTCGGCGACGGCGGCGGTCAGGCCGACCTCATCCATGCCGCGCAGCGACTCGCGACGGTCTTTGATCTTGTGCGCCATGTTATTCCTCCGTCACTTCCTCGGTTTCGCCGTCCTCGACCACATCCTCGCTCGTCAGCGCGTGGGCGGCGATCTGCAAGGCGGTCTCGTGCCGGGTCACGAACTTGGTCGCGATGGGCAGCTTGTGCTGGGCGAGCCGCATGGCCTCCCGCGCCAGGTCCTCGGAGACGCCGGACATCTCGAACAGGACGCGGCCCGGCTTGACGACCGCGACCCAGCCTTCGGGAGCGCCCTTGCCCTTGCCCATGCGGGTCTCGGCGGGCTTCTTGGTGAACGGCTTGTCCGGGAAGACGCGAATCCAGATCTTTCCGCCGCGCCGAATCTTGCGCGTCATGGCGATACGGGCCGCCTCGATCTGCCGGTTGGTCATCCAGCAGGCTTCCAGGGCTTGCAGCGCGTACTCGCCGAAGTCTACCTGGTTGCCGCCCGAAGCGGGGCCGGTGCGCCGGCCGCGATGGACGCGGCGGTACTTGACTTTCTTTGGCATCAACATGATGATTGTTTCCCTTAGCCCCGGCCTCCAGCAGTGTCTGGAGGCCGGGAGCGAATATCTTAGCGACCGCCGCCGGGGCGTCCGCCGCCACCGCCGAAGCCACCACCGCCGGGGCGTCCGCCGCCATAACCGCCCCCCCCCCCGCGGCCCCCCCCCCCCCCGCCCCCCCCCGGGGGGCCCGCACGCCGCGGCGGGCGCGCTCACGGAGCGCCACGCCAGCTTGTTCCTCCATGCCCCGCACCCGCGCGCTCGCCGACGCGAGGGCAAGGCCGGAGCGCACCGCGCCAGCCGTGATGCTGCCGGCCTCGCCCACATGCAG
>CAXTWM010000026.1:0-23624 GCA_964247915.1 uncultured Armatimonadales bacterium
GCCAATTCGCGTTCTGCCAGTGCCATCGGATTTTGCTTTCTAATTCGCCATCGCCAGGGGGATCGCCGCCGTCTTACGGGCCGCGTCGTCATGTCGCACGGGGTCGTTCAGCTCATCCTCAGCGTCGGGCCGGACGACCTCGTTGTAAAAGCTGTCCCGCTCGACCGGCGTCCGGCCCGCCTCCACGATGAGCTGGACCAACTGGGGCCGCGTCAGGACCTGCTGCTTGTTGCCCTGCTCGCCGTCCTTGTAGGTGATCTCGTACTCGTGGATTGTGCCGTCCAGGTCGTCCGCCCCGTACCACTGGGCGAGCTGGGAGACCTGGGGCGTGTTCATGATCCAGAACGTCTTGACGTGCTGGAAGTTGTCCAGCATCAGGCGCGAGATGGCGATGTTCCGCAGGTCGCCGTCGCCGGTCGGGTGCGGCAGGTCGGCGAGCTGCGTCCCCTCGGGGTGGAACGAGAGCGGCGTGAACGTCACGAAATGACCCGTCTCGTCCTGAAGCGCGCGCATCTTGACCAGGTGCTCGACGCGCTCGGGAATCGTCTCGATGTGGCCGTAGAGCATGGTCGCGTACTGCGGCAGCCCGGCCTGGGCGGCGGCTTTGGAGATGTCTATCCACTGGTCGCCGGACAGCTTGCGCCCGAACAGCTCCATGTGGACACGGTCGGAGAGTATCTCGATGCCGCCGCCCGGCAGCGAGTCCAGCCCGGCCTCCTTCAGTTCGGCAAAGACCTCGGGGAGCGGCTTGTTCGCCTGCCGCTGGATTTCGGCGATCTCGACGCAGGTGAACGCCTTGATGTGGACATCGGGCCGGACCGCCTTGACGCCCCGCAGCAGATCCAGGTAATACTGGTACGGCAGCTTGGGGTTGATCCCCGCCACCATATGCACCTCTTTGATGGGGACGTCCAGATGCGCCCGCAGGCGGTTCTGGACGTCCGCGATGCTCATCGTGTACGGGTCTGGGCCGCCCTTCTGAGCGTAAAAGGCGCAGAACTTGCAGCCCTTGTTGCAGACGTTGGTGTAGTTGATGTGCTGGTTGCGGACGTAATACGTCTTGCCACCGTTCATCCGCTCCCGGACGATGTTGGCGAGTACCCCCACCGCGTTCAGGTTCGGGTTCTCGTACAGCGCCAGCCCGTCCTCGGCGTCCAGCCTCTGCCCGTCCATGACCTTGTCATAGATGCCGGTCAGCCCCGCCGTCTCCACCAGTCTTTCCGTCATTCGTCTGCTCATGCTCTGTCTTCCAATCTAAACCGAAACGAGCGACATTGTGAATAAAGGCACAATGTATTGTACCACAATTCACGGGGAATACAACGATTGACACAAACACTAAGGCTTACGCGCAGCGGAGTTGTTCGAGCCAGTGCTGCTGATGGAAGTTCCCCGATACTTCCGCCTGGTCCATGTCACTACGTTGTCCGACCCCATCATCTTAACATTGGCAACGGTGCCGATGATATGCAAGTGGTTACTGCTCCCGTTGATCTCAATCGCTTCCCAATTACCCTTCAAAGTAAGGGTATTTTGGCTCCCGCTTACTACGATACTGCTGTGGGTGCCATGATAGGTATGGTTCTGGTCGCTACCAGTGATCGCAAGGGCGCTTCCAATGGATGCGCCGCCCACGGCTCTGACAGCGTGCTTGGCTGAGGCGGGCCTGCCGTCGGCGTTGGCGGAACCGCCAACAGTGATCAAACCAAGCAGAATGGCAGGCCCCAAAAGATGAGGACATAAACGCCGCGAATTGTGAGAGCGCATCAGGTTGTCTGTCATCAATCCACCGGGTCTTCATTTGCGCCCAGACGGTGAATGTCCATGACGTCCGTGAGGCGCTGCAAGCGGGTGATCATGGCGTTGATGTGGTCGGTGTCCACGGCGTCGAAGCTGATCTGCATGACGGCGGTGTGGTTCGGGTAGGAGCGGGTGCGGATCGCCTGGATGAAGGTCTTGACCTCGGAAAACAGCTTGCCGATGTCTTCCAGCAGTCCCAGGCGGTCCACCAGCTCGATCTTGATGTCGGTGGAGTAGCGCTGGTTCGGGTCCGACGGCTTCCAGTCCACCTCGATCAAGCGCTCCGGCTCGGTCTGCTGGTAGTGGGCGACGTTGGCGCAGCCGTGCCGGTGCAGGGCGATCCCCTTGCCGCGCGTCATGTAGCCGACCACGTCGTCGCCCGGCACGGGCTGGCAGCACTTGGCGCGGACGATGGCGACGTCTTCCAGGTCGCCGCCGACCTGGAGCTTGCCCGAGTTGGTGCCCCGGCGCTCGAACGAGCGCGCCTCCTCGTGGGGTGTGCCCTGGGCCAGCGTCCGCAGGCGCGTGACGACCGAGCCGATGGGGGCCTCGCCGTAGCCGATGGCCGCCAGCAGGTCTTCCTGCCCGTGGCTGTTCATCCCCTCAGCGATCTTGTTGAGGACGTCCGGCGACATCAGGTGGCGGGCGTCGAGGTGCAGACGCTCCAGCTCCTTTTGCAGCAGTTCCCGGCCCCGCGCGACGTTGGAGGAGAAGCGCAGCTTGCGGAAATACGCCTTGATCTTGGTGCGCGCGTGGCTGGTTTTGGCGGCGGCCAGCCAGTCCAGGGAGGGGTTGGCGTTGGGGCGCGACAGGATTTCGACGATGTCGCCGTTCTTGAAGTGGTAGGTGAGCGGGACGATCTTGCCGTTGACCTTGGCCCCGGCGCAGTGCAGGCCCAGGTCGGAGTGGATTCGATAGGCGGCGTCAATGGGCGTCGCGCCGATGGGGAAGTCGAGGACGTCGCCCTTGGGGGTGAAAACGAAGACCTGGTCGGTGAACAGGTCGCTGACGACGCCGCGCAGGAACTCGCCGGGTTCTTTGGCGTCGGATTGCCAATCAAAGAGCTGCTGGCGCAGCAGGGTCATCTTCTTGTCGAACCGCTTGTCCGCGCCCGGCGTCCGCGCCTTGCCGCCGCCCTCCTTGTACTGCCAGTGCGCGGCGATGCCGAAGTCCGCCGTCCGGTGCATGTCGGTCGTGCGGATCTGGATTTCCAGCGGCTCCCCCGCCGGCCCGATCACCTTCGTGTGCAGGGACTGGTAGCCGTTGGACTTGACCTTGGCGATGTAGTCGTCGAACCGGCCCGGCAGCGGCAGCCAAACCTGGTGGACGATGCCCAGCGCATGGTAGCAGTCCGCCACGGTGGGGACGATGACGCGCAGGGCGATCAGGTCGTAGATGTCGCCCAGGTCCAGCGTCTGCTTCTGCATCTTGTTGTAGATGGAATACAGGTGCTTGGGCCGGCCCTGGAACTCGGCCTGGATGCCTTCGTCGGCGAGCCGCGCCTTGAGGATGTCCGTCGCCGTGGCGATGTCCTTCTCGCGCTGCGCCCGCGTCTTGTCCAGCTTCTGCTTCAGCGCGTTGTAGGCGTCGGGGTTGGTGTACTTGAAGGCGAGGTCTTCGAGCTGCCACTTGATCTGCCAGATGCCCAGCCGGTGGGCGAGCGGGGCGAAGATTTGCAGGGTCTCCTGGGCGACCTTCTTCTGCCGGTGCTCCGGCATGGCCGCCAGCGTCCGCATGTTGTGCAGGCGGTCGGCCAGCTTGATGACCATGACCCGTAGGTCTTTGGCCATCGCCAGCAGGATCTTCCGCAGGTTGGCCGCGCTTTTACTGGTTTCGCCGTGCCGCTTTTTGCGGGCCAGGGCTTCAGGGCCTTCCGGACCGGCGGCGTCAGCGGCGGGCGGCGCGTCCACGCGCGCGCCCGGCTCGGCCTCGTTGCGGGCCTCAAAGTCGGCCAGTTTCAGCTTGGTGACGCCATCCACCAGGTCGGCGATCTCCTCGCCGAACTCCTGGGCGATCTGGTCCCGCGAGACGCCGCAGTCCTCGACGACGTCGTGCAGCAGGCCGGCGGCCAGAGTCGCGTCGTCCATTTCGAGTTCGGTCAGGATGGTGGCGACGGCCAGAGGGTGCGTGATGTAGGGTTCGCCGGAGCGACGGGTCTGTCCCTCGTGCTTCTCGGCGGCGTAGGCGTAGGCACGGCGCAGCAGGTCGGCATCCACATCGGGATGATAAACCCGCGCCTTCTCAACCAGGGGTTCGACCACGTCTCCGTCTGCCACTGTCGCTCTCGCTCGCATCCCGTACTGCGTCCACACCCGCGTTAGCAGCGCCGCTCCCCGCATTTTACCCAAACCTTCGCTGGTTTGTCCCACGCTTATGCTGTGCCTTTCATGCTCTTGTCATACCTAATCTTTATTGTGCATTATTTTGACGGATTCTGTACGCCCTTGTTCCCTCGCTTATATATATTTGATATAAAAAAACCCCCGGCAGGTGCCGGGGGGCTTTTGTCTCCTCATCCGCCCTCTTCTTTTTGGCCCGGTTCCTTCTCGTCCCTCTCCTTCTCCTGCTGTTCTTTCTCGGACAGGTCCACCGCCTGCTGCGGCGACAGAATCTTGCCTCCGAAGCGCAGTTCCAGCAGGCGGGCGTCGTCCAGCACCTTGTCATTGAGGGTGACGAACGACGCGCCGGAATAGATGGAGGTGAGGAAGTGGTGGAACGAGTCGCCGTACTCGTCGTGGTAGTGCGCGCACAGCCGCTTGTACTCGGCCTCGTCACGGACCTTTTTGCTGGTGATGGCCCACGTCTTTATCTTCTCGCGCTCCTTGTTGGCGGCGTTCTGGAGTTCCACCATCAGCCCCCGGTGCTTGCGCTCGAACTCGGCCTGGGTGATGCGGCCCGCTTCCAGGCTCTCGCCCAGCGCCTTCATCTTCTTGAACCACGGGTTGTCGTTGAGCGGATGCCCAACGGGTTCGTTTTCTTTATTTTGTGTCATGGGAGAAGTTCCACTCCTGTTTCAACTCGATCCCGCAAACAGCGCAGGTGAAATCGCCTTCTTTTACGATGTTCGTTTGTCCACAGCCTTCACAAAGGCGAAAGAGAAAGGCGCGCGTGAAGCCGTTGGGATGTGCGATGCCTGCTTTGTCCAAAGCCGCCGCAACCGCAGGCCAAGATTCAGGCTCCGGGCAGTAGCCGGTGGATTGATTGGTAACATCTGTGACGCTGACGCTTTCACCATCTACCTCAAACATCATTTCACCAGCAGAAAGTACGTCTCCTCCACGGGCACAGGCGACGTGTTCCGAATGGCGGTCGGCAATCCACAGCGAGCCGTCAGCGTCTACGATGAAAGTGAAAACGACGGGTTCATCCCAATGCGCAGACCTTGCCCGTGGGACGGCCGCAAGGGCATCTTGCCTAACAGCCAGCAGCATCCGGTCGGTGTTGAAGAGTCTAGATGTGTTCAGACACCCGTCCCCCATGTAGGAGTAAACGTTGCTCATCACGCCTCCATGAGTGAGGTGAGCCGATCAAGGACTTCATCAACGATAGCCGCCGGCATCTCGCACACGAATTCGGCGTTCCGCCCGCGCCAGTCGGAACTTCTCACCGCATCCGCTAAGACAACGCCTGTGACTTGAAGGCCATGTGGAATTGGGACTTCATAGGCATAGCCCTTCTCCTGATTCGTGATGGGGCAGGCGATGAGGAGACCGACCCGGCGGTTGTAGTCACTGGAAGACAGGACCAATGCCGGTCTTCTTCCGCCCTGTTCACGGCCAACCTGGGGTGTGAAGGTGAGGCGAATGACATCACCCCGCTGCGGAACATAGGCGGCAGACATTTTTACCAGATTTCCTTGCCAACGGGAGGTCCCCAATCAATCTCGCCATGAATGTTGTCGTCCGTGACGCCAGCCAGCAGCTCTTCCGTCGTGTATTTAGAACGCCGGACGGGCGCGATAACGAGTTTGCTGTCAACGAGCGTTAGGTCCACCGTTGAGCCGGCCTTGACCTGAGAGCCATGAAGCAGCTCGTCGGGGATGAGTACGGCAAGGCCCTTTTCTGTTTTCTCCACTTGCACTTGCATGACGCTGTTCCTTTCCGTCTATTATACACGCTATACACCCGCGTCGTCGTCTTCCGGTTCGGCGAAGGGCTTGTAGGCGCGGTAGATGGTCTTCCACAGGACGTAGCCCATGACCATGTTCTCGTCCAGGGCGGGGTTGCCACTGCCCGCGCCCCGGTCGCCGCCGAAGCGGGTGGCCCAGAAGGCGCCGGTGCCGTGGCGGCCGTCGTCCACGCGGGTCCGCAGGACGCTCTGGATGAAGTGCTCCGAGGCGTCTTTGTTGCGGCTGTCTACGCAGGCGACGATGCCGATCTTGGCGTTGATGATGCCGATAGCCTCGTTGATGTTCTTCACGCGGGTCAGGACGCCGACGGGGCCAAAGATTTCGGTGGTGTAGAGGACATTTTCGGGGCCGACGTTCTCGATGAGGGTGAAGGGGACGTAGTAGCCTTCGCTCGCCAATGATTCAGGAACGGCGACTTGATGACGGATATTGGCCCCCTGCCCTACCGACTGCTCGATCAAGCCCAGGACGCGGGCCTGCTGCTCCTCGGAGACGAGCGGCGGGAGCGAGTAGCGGCCCGGCGTCGCATCCGCCTCGGCGAGTTCGGGGGAAGCGCCGTCGCCGATGACGATGCCCCTGGTTTCCTCGATGGCGGCGGCAACAAACGCCTCATAGACGCTGTCGTCGCACAGCACTTCCTGGATAGACGTGCAGCGCTGGCCGCCCGTAATGGTCTTGCCGTAGACGAAGTTCTTGGCGGCGCGGGCGATGTCGGCCTCGCGGTGGACATAGAAGACATTGATGCCGCCGACCTCCTTCATCACCCGCTTGCCCAGCCCGCTGGCCGTGGCGTCCACGGCGTCCCCGACGGGCTTGGAGCCGGTGAACGAGAGGCACTTGACGACGGGGTGCGTCGCGACCGCCTGGCCCGGCCCCACGTCGCCGCTGACCATGTTGAACGTGCCGGGCGGCACGGAGACGCCCAGCGTCTCCTTCGCCCAGGCGAACGCCTCATCGAGCGCGGCGGCGATGGCCTGGGACGACTCGGGGATGAGGTGGGAGGGCTTCCAGACGACCGTGTTCCCCGTGACGAGCGCGGCGACGACCTGGGCGACGGGGATGGCGACGGGGAAGTTGAACGGGGTGATGATGGCGGCGACGCCGCGCGGCTCCAGGCGGCTCTCCATGACCACGCCGTCTATGTTCTTCTGGTACGTCTCACCCTTCAGGGATAAGCCTTGCGGCGCGACGCACTCGACCACGCCGATGGCTTCGTCCAAGTCCAGCTTGCAGTCGAACAGCGTCTTGCCCATCTCACGGCTCATGGTCTGCTGGAAGTCGGCGTAGCGGGCGTAGAGGATCTGGGCCAGGTGCAGGAAGATCTTGGTCTTCATGTTGCCGCTGACCGCGCGCCAGGCGGGGAAGGCGGCTTCGGCGGCGCGCATCGCCTCGTCCACCTCGGCGTCGGTAGTCTCGGAGACGTAGCCTAGCACCTGCGACTTGTGGGCAGGATTGAGGTTTGGCAGCAGCGTCTCGGAGGACGAGTCGCGCCAAGTGCCGTTGACGTAGATCTGATAGGTACGGCTGTTGTTCGGGACGAACATGGGACTTCTCCTAGCGAATGGACAAACACGCCAAGGCGACGATCTCGGCGATCTCGCCCAGGGCGGCGCACAGGGGCCGGTTCAGACCGCCGAGCAGACGGTTGACGCCCGCCGCCACGGGCGCGGCGACAAGGACGACGGCGAGCAGGGCCAGAAGGCCGCGCGTGGGCAGCACGGCCCCGCAGACGATGGCGACGGCGGTGGCCGCCAGGAACTCGCCCGGCCCGGCCTCGGTCGGCGCGGACCCGCCCTCCCCGCCTCCGGCGACAGGAAAGGCGCTGACGGAGAAGGCGACGGCCCAGCCGCCGAGGACGCTGACCAGCACCAGGGCGGGCAAGGCGAGACCGGCGGGAAGGGCCGCCAGGAACGCCATCCGCAGGGCGAGGAACGCGCCGCCCGCCACCAGCCCCGTCGTTCCCCGGCGCGGGTCGCGCATGATGGCGAAGGCCCGCGCCCGGTCGCCGCCCCCGCCGTGGGCACCCAGACCATCGGCGGCGCGGGCGACGCCGCCCAGGCCGCGCCCGCCCGTGAGGAGCAGCCCGACGGCCAGGGTGAGCGCGGCAGCCACAAGGGGCTGGCCGGTCCACAGCCGGCTGCCGAACGCCCAGACGGCGGCCAGCAGGACGCCGACGAGGGCACCGACCAGGGGGAACAGGACCACAGCCCGACGCGCCTCGGCGCGGGTCGCCGCCAGGTCTGCCTGGACCGGTAGGGATGTCAGCGATTGGACCGCGAGGGCGAATGAGTTCCACATAAGCGTCAGGGCACGAAGACCGGCAGGGCGCGCGGGAGCAGGGAAATCTCGACGGGCGTCGCGCCGAACGTGTCCCCGTCCATCTGCCCCTGGATCGGCGGGTCGGATTCCAGCACCAACTGCCTGCCCCGGTAGTAGCGGACGCGCGGGTCCCGCAGGTGCCGCCGGGCGAGGACCGCCATCATCTGCGTGGCGAAGCCGACCCGGTCCCCCCGCGCTCGCTCGAAGACGCAGACGTCCAGCCAGCCGTCGTCCAGGGCGGCGAACGGGGCCAGCTTGATCTGCCGGTAGGCATACGACGCGGCATTCGCGACCACGACCAGGAACGCCTCGGAGCGGACTTCCTCGCCGTCCAGCCGCAGGCGGACCTGGGTGCTGCGGTAGGTCGCCAGCGCGCCGACGGTCGCGAAGGCATAGGCGGCGGGGCCGAGGAGGGCCTTCATCGGGTGCAGGACCTCGCGGACCACCTGGGCGTCGAACCCGAAGCCCGCCATCAGGACGAAGTGGCGGCCGCCGGCCAGGCCGACATCAATGCGCCGAGTCCGCCCCGCCCGCAGCAGGGCCAGCGTGGCGTCAAGGTCGGCGGCGGGCAGCCCCAGCTCGTGCGCGAGGACGTTCTGCGTCCCCATCGGCACCAGCCCGAGCGGCAGCGTGCCGCCCGGCGCGGCCAGCAGGCCGTTCACGACCTCGTTCACCGTGCCGTCCCCGCCGGCCGCCAGCACGGACCCGTAGCCGTTCGCCGACGCCTCGCGTGCCGCCCGCTGCGCGTCCCCGCGCTCCTGCGTGATCACCACATCGCCGAGGACGGGAGCGAGGGCGGCTTGCAGCGCCTCCAGCGATTCTTGCGGCCGGCCCTGCCCCGCCGCCGGGTTGACAATCAAAAGGGCTTTCATCCGTTCCGTGATTGTAGCACACGGCGCGAGTAAATCGCTCTAAAGAACCCCCGGAAGTATGCCGATAATGGCTCTGTCAGGCCGGGTTTACCGGCGCCAACCTTCCCTGGGACCTGAGAAACGAGGCCAACCGAAATGCAACACCGCACTCCTTCTTTCCGCAATCGCCTCCGCCCGCGCCGCCAAGCGGGGTTCACCCTGGTCGAGATCATGATCGTGGTGCTGATCATCGGGGTACTGCTGAACATCGCCACGCCCTCGCTCGTCAGCGCCCGCGACAAAGGACAGGCGCGCTCGTGCGTCAAGAATTTGAACGATTTCACGACCGCCAAAGAGCAGTACGCCATGGACAACAAGGTCCCGGCGACCTACACGACGGCCTTGACGTGGGCCAACATTTCCCCGTATATCAAAACCTATGGGACGGCCAACGCCACCACCGGCCCTCTTTGCCCGACAAATGGCGCGACCTACAATTATAACAATTTAACAACCCCGCCGACCTGTTCCTACGGCGGCCCGGTCGGCAACCTCCATGTGGTGACGAATTAGGCCGGCAGCGCGTACTAAACCTTTGCCTCCGACGAGGCTTTCCCTGTGACGTTCGCTTGTTTTCCTGTCACAACTTCGCCCCTGCCGAAAGGCGGGGGCTTTTTTTGCTTTGGCCGGTATACTCTCTCTGATGCTTCTGCCCTTCACCACCATCGCCCGCCCCGAATGGGTCGCCTCCCAAAACCCGGCGCACTGGCTTACGGAGCCGGAGCTAGCCGTCCATGACGGCTGGCCGTCCCCGAAGCGCCGCGCGGAGTGGCTGGCCGGGCGTCTGGCCGCCAAGAGGCTGGTCCGGGACACCTTCGGGGTCGTCCCGCTGACCTTCGCCATCGGGCGTGAGGGGGCCGCCCCCTGCGTCCTGGGCGCCGCCGTCCCGCCGCTGACGCTCTCCCTCTCGCACAGCCACGGCCTGGGCGCGGCCACCCTCTCGGACAGTCAGCACGAAGGAAGCGCAGGGATTGACGCGCAGCGCATCCGGCCGGTGCATCACGGCCTGTGCGCGCGCGTCCTCACCTCCGGCGAGCGCCGCCAGATCACGGACCGCTTCGGGGCGGAGGACGACCCGGCGGGGATGCTGCTGTTCTGGGCGCTGAAAGAGGCGGCGATCAAGGCCCGGCGCGTCCCCTGGGGCCGCCCCCTGCGCGGGATCGAGGCGCGGCTGACCGGCGAGGGCCATGCCACCGTCCAGATAACCGACGAGCCGCTTATGACAGCGGCTTACGAGCGCGTGGACGATTGGTGGCTGGCGCGAGTCGTCCGGCCTCCGACACTAACACTAATTCCCAGGCAGAGGCTTATGACCAGTGGTAACGTCCCTGGGCATCGAAGTGGCCTTTGTTGAACCCCTCCACCTCCGAACGCACAAGAGCGTTCGGCTCGGTCGCCCGCGTCATCAGCTCTTCAAAGAGCTGAAAGTCGCGGTCGGTTAGGAGGACTTGCTCATGCGGCGATAGAGGTTCATCGGCCAGACCACGCGCCGCCAGTTCTACAGGTTCCGTCAGCTTCATATGCGCGCCGCCAGTTCTGATCTTGACGTGAGAAGCTTTTGGATCAGGCCGGTGGCGGCGCTGGGGCATCCCGCCGCCACAGCAACATCAGGCCCGAAATCACCAGCATCAGGCCGAACAGGAGGATCGCGCCCCGGTCGTTGAGCGTCGTCACGGCCCAAAACGCCCCCGACAGGCCGCCGAAGACTGCGCCCGCCGAGAGCCAGGTCGCCGCCTGCGGTTCCACGTCGCCGCGCCGGGCGTGGATGAGCATCCCCGGCAGCGATGCCAGGGCGAGGACCACCAGGGCCGTCCCCTGGGCGGCGTGCGGCGGCATCCCCAGGCCGTAGATCGCCGCCGGGACCATCAGGACGCCGCCCAAGCCAAGGAGACGGCTGACAAGGCCGACTGCCACCGCGACCAGCGCCGCTTCGGGGTAAAACCAGGGGCGATGGAGGAAATCTGTGTGCCAGGGGACGTGCCTGCCGAACTGCCCCAGCCCCTGCGCCAGCATCCCCACCCCGCCTGCGATCACCAGCGTCCCCCACAGCCACGGCAGGCGGTCCAGGACGGGCAGCCGCGCCGCCGCGCGCTCCCCCCAGGCCGCGCCGACCACCTGGAAGACGGCCAGCAGCAGGGCGAGCCACCCCAGAACGAACCCGTGCTGGGCGTAGGAGAGGATGGACGCCAGGGCGGCGGAGAAGGTCACGGCCAGGCCCACGCCCACCGCCCGCGCCGGGCGCAGGCCCAGCAGGGACCGGACGACGGGGACGGCGAAGACGCTGCCGGCGATGGCGGTCAGCCCAGTCAGCAGCCCCAGCGGCAGCCCGAACAGGAACAAGATCAGGTTTTTGAGGTACGATAGGTTGGGACGCGCCATGACACCGATTATACCCGACAGGCCTTGCCACATCATTTCTTTCCCCGAGCCGGTGCCCTACCGGACGGCCCTGGCGCAGCAGTACGCGCTGGCCGAGCGGCGGGGGCGCGGCGAGGTCCCGGACACGCTGCTGCTGCTGGAACACCCGCCGACGATCACGCTGGGGCGGGGCAGCCGTGAAGCCGACCTGCGGACGGACGAGGCGGACCTACGGGCGCGCGGCGTCGCCGTCGAGCGGGTAGACCGGGGCGGCGAGGTCAGCTATCACGGGCCGGGCCAGCTCGTCGGCTACCCGATTCTGGACCTGAGAGCGCACGGACAGGACCTGCACCGCTACCTGCGCGATCTGGAGCAAGTGCTGATCCAGACCCTGGCCGTCTGGGGGCTGGAGGGCGAGCGCGTTGCGGGCCGGACGGGCGTTTGGGTGGGAGACCGCAAGATCGCCGCTATCGGCATCAAAGTCTCGCGCTGGGTGTCGCTGCACGGGTGGGCGCTGAACATCACGACCGACCTGACGCCCTTCCGCCGGGACATCGTCCCCTGCGGCATCCGCGACCGCGACGTCACCTCCCTGGCCGAGCTTCTGCCGGGACGCACGCCTGCCCGTGCGGATGTGGAAGGGGCGCTACTGGCGGCATTTGCTGGGGTTTTCGGCGTGGCGCTGGATTGCTCTGTCGGGAGGCTTGACAAAGTTTAATTAGGTGGCGTATAATGAGGAAGTCAATGGAACACGAAACATCATTCCCGAAGATCCCGCCGAAGGCGGAGGTTCTGCGGAAGGCAGCCCAGCGCTACCCAGGACTCGAGCCGGACGCGATGGAAGTCCTCATCAACATCCAGCGCGTCTGCAAGGCCGCGCAGTGCGACGCCAGCCAGTTCCTGGAGCCTTACGGGCTGTCGGAAGGGAAGTTTTATGTGCTGGCTTATCTGTTCTCCGCCGAACTCATGGAGGCACCGGCCCCCAGCCCCTCGGAGATCGCCGAGCATGTGGGGGTGACGCGGGCGACGGTCACGGGCCTTCTGGATGGGCTGGAGCGTGACGGCTTCCTGGAGCGTCGGCATGACAGCCGTGACCGGCGGGCGCTGACCATCCACATGACCGCGAAGACGCGCCGGTTCCTCGACGAATACATCCCCAGCCATTCGCGCCGCATCAACGCGATCATGGCGAACCTGAGCCGGGACGAGCGGCGTCAGCTCATCACGCTTTTGTCCAAAATAGAGACATAGCAAGATAGAAACGTAGCGTGGGCGCGGCTTACGGCAAAAAGGGCTTGTGTTGCGTTTGCTTAATTAGCTGGCATATAATATGCAACCGTTTGATAAGGAGACACATCATGGCCGAGACCGTTGACCGGCGGCGCGAGAGCCGCCCCCTGCGGAGCAGCCGGAAGACCAAAGAGGAACAGCCGTCCACGCCCGGCCCGTCGCCCCGGCCGGCGCTCGCCGGCGCCGCCGAGGCGAACTTCCGCTACCGCTGGATCATCCTGGCGGGCCTGATCCTGGCGGCGGCGATGGAGGTGCTGGACACGACGATCATTAACGTCGCCCTGCCCCAGATGGCCGGCAACCTCAGCACGACCACGCAGGAGATCGCCTGGGTGTCCACGGGCTACATCCTGTCCAACGTCGTCGTCCTGCCGATGACCGCCTTCCTCAACACCCTCTTCGGGCGGCGCAACTACCTGACCGGGTCCATCGTCCTGTTCACCCTCGCCTCGTTCTTCTGCGGCGCCTCGCACGGGCTGGGCGGCCTCATCACCTGGCGCGTCCTCCAGGGCGCGGGCGGCGCGGCGCTGATCTCCACGGCGCAGGCGACGCTGGTCCAGGTCTTCCCGCCCAAGGAGCAGGGGATCGTCCAGCCGGTGTTCCTGCTCGGCCTGGTCGTCTTCCCCACGCTCGGCCCCACCCTCGGCGGCTGGATCACGGACGCCGCCAGTTGGAACTGGTGCTTTTTCATCAATATCCCCATCGGCCTGCTCGCGGGCGCGATCGTCTTTTTCCTGCTGCACGACACGGAGCCGGCCCGCCGGGACGAGCCGGTGGACTGGGCCGGGATCGGGCTGCTGGCGGTCGGCCTGGCGTCCTTGCAGTATGTGCTGGAAGAGGGCGAGCAGGACGACTGGTTCGCCAGCGCCGCCATCGCGCGGCTGGCGGCGCTGTCGGCGGTCTCGCTGGCCGCCCTGGTCGCCTGGCAGGTCTCGCCGCGCAACACGCACCCGGTCATTGACTTCCGGGTGCTGAAGAACCGCTCGCTGTCGGCGGGCATCGTCCTGTTCCTGGCCGTCGGCTTCGGCCTGTACGGGGTCAACTACCTGTACCCCCTGCTGGCGCAGCAGCTCCAGGGCCTGTCCGCGCTGCAATCCGGCCTGGCGCTGCTGCCGGGCGGGATCGCGACCGCCTTCTCCATCGTCTTCTGCGGCGTGGTCAGCAGCAGCCCGAAGGGCGGCCCGGACGCCCGCCTGCTGACCTTTTTCGGCATCGCGCTGTCCGTCGTCGGCATGTGGGGGCTGGCGCACCTCAACGCCCAGTCGGGCGTCCCGGACACGTTCTGGCCGCTCATCATCCGGGGGGCCTCCATCGGCTTCCTGTTCGTGCCCGTGAATCAACTGGCGATCGGCAGCCTGGGGGCGGACCAGGTGAACCAGGGCACGGGCCTGCTGGGGCTGGCCCGGCAGCTTGGCGGCTCCGTGGGCATCGCGATCCTGGCGACGTTCCTGCAAAGCCACCAGCACATCAACCGGGCCAACCTGGTCGGCTACCTGACGCCCAGCCACCCCGCCTACAACGACCGCCTCGCCGGGCTGGCCGCGATTCTGGTCGGCCACGGGTACAGCCTCGCTGACGCCAGGAACGGCGCGCTGGGGCTGATCGACCGGGCGCTGACACAGCAGGTGGCGGCGATGAGCTTCAACGACACCTTCCTGGTGCTCATGCTCATCAGCCTGGCGATGGCGCCGACCCTGCTGCTGCTGAAGAAGCCGAAGTCCGGCGCGGCGCCGGTCGCCATGCACTGAGTAAATACGGCCACGACGGAAAGGAACACCATGTATACAGACAGCCACGCCTCACAAGTCAACGTCCAGATCACGGCGCGTCGTCCTGATCCGGCGCCTCCCGCCTCCGTGGAACAGCAGTATCGGCAGGCGAAGGCGCGGCTGGCCGCCGCCCAGCAGGAGAAATTGGAAGCCGCTTGCGAGTTCATGGCCGCGCGGGCCGCCCTCAGCCGCCGGCTGGAAGAAATATGGCCGGGGCGGGGGGAGTCAGAGTAGGAAACGGGTATACTGTCGCCATGAAGGTCCGGGTGACGATGGAAGTGGCGGGGCGCAAGGTGGACGAGGTGTTGACCGGACCGGACGCCGACGATGTTCTGGCGCAGGCGAAGGCGCGCGTGGCGCGGGAACTGGGCTGGAAGGGCCTGTTCCTGAGCGCCATGACGCCGCTCGGCTTCGCCCAGAAAGCGGTCGAGCTGTACAACGGTTCGCACCAGACCAAGTACGGCCTGCCGCAGAGCGCGGACGAGTTCCTGCGGCTCGGGCAGGACCTGGGGTACATCACCCTCCTGCCGGATTAGAAGCAAGCGAGCAAGCCATGGTAGACTATGATGACCTCCCGCTGTTCCCCCTGCACGTCGTTCTGTTCCCCGACATGCCCCTCCCCCTGCACATCTTCGAGCCGCGCTACCGGGAGATGGTGATGCGCTGCCGTGAAACCAGGTCGCCCTTCGGCGTGATCCTGATCCGCGACGGGGACGAGGCGGGCGCCCAGGCCGTGCCGCATCTGATCGGGACCACGGCCCGCATCACCCAGTATGAGGAAACGCCGGACGGACGTATGGACATCCTGGTTTTCGGCGAGACACGGTTCCGCGTCACGCGCGCTTTGTACGACAAGCCTTACCTTTCCGCCAGAGTCGAGCCGCTGGATGAAGAGACCGGCGACCCGCGTCTGGTTCAGCCCGCCGCCGAGGCCGTCGCCGGCCTGTTCAAGAAATACCTGCGCGCGCTTTTCGCGATGACCGGGCGGTCCCTCAGCGCCTTGCAGCTCCCACGGGAGCCGGCTTATCTTTCCTATGCCGTCGCCAGTGTCCTGCAAGTGCCGCTGGCAGAGAAGCAGAGCCTCCTGGAGATCGCCGGCACGACGCGGCGTTTGGAGCACGAGGCCGCCATCCTGCGGGCCGAGATCGAGGCGCAGGACGCCCTGCAAGGCGCCCTGGGGGCGCGTCCTGAGGATGAGGGCCTGATCCTGCCCGTGGACACGCAGGCGCTGGGCCGCCTTTCCTCGCTGAATTAGGTCCCCTCCCTGCCTCAACCCGACACTAAGCCTCCCGCGTTTAACATGCACCCCCGTGGTACATAACTGTTTTCGGACGTGACGGCATCTTGACGCCGCACGCCTTAGAAAATCGTCACCCAATGGGCCTCAACCACCTCGGCTTCGACAACACCGTCACGCACTGGACGACCTCACAGGCGTTCGTCCATTACAGCCTCTTCGTCGCCATGTTCGCGCTGGGCGCGGCCTCCGTCTTCTTCCTGGTCGAGCGGGACAAGATTCTGCCCGCCTACCGGGGCACGATGACCACCTCGGCCATCATCTGCGGGGTCGCCGCCGTGGCCTATTATTTCCTCACCAACCAGTACGCGCCGGACCGGCCGTTCCCGACGGACGTCCGGTATGTGGACTGGACGGTGACGACGCCCCTGCTGCTGCTGAAGTACCCGGAGATGCTGAAGGTGCGCGGCTTCGCCTTCGCCTGGAAGCTCATCCTCGCCGACCTGTTCATGATCGTGACGGGCTTTATCGGCGAACTGTACGGGAGCGACGTCCACGGCCACTGGTTCCCCGGCACGGCGGGGGCCATCGGCGCACACTACGTCTGGGGCGCGGTTTCGACGCTGGGCTATCTCGTGATCGTTTACCTCTTGCTGACCGACGGGGGCCGGCTGGCGAAGGCGCAGCCGCTCCCGATCCGGCACGGCATCAAGGCGATGAACCTCTACATCATCAGCCTGTGGGGCGTGTACCCCCTCATCTATTGGTTCGAAGGTTTGTCCGCTTCCCACCTGTCGTGGGGGGTCAACCTGGACTGGTTCAACGTGGCCGGCTCCGTCGCGGACGTGATCAACAAGGTCGGCTTCGGCGTGACGGCCTTCCTCGCGGTCCGGGCGCTGTCGGGCGACGACCAGGAGAGCGAGGAGCGGCTGCCGCAGAATACGGACGAGACGACGTCGCTCCGCGTCAACGCCGGGACGGGACACCCGGAGGGCCAGGCCAAAAAGTGACGGCACATCGGCGGGCTATCGCCCACCTGCGGCCCTGGCTGACATACCCCGCCTGGGGGACCCTGCTGGCCGCGTTGCTGCTTTCGCGCCTCTTCCCCGCCCCCGCGGCCCGCTGGCAGTTCATCCCGTTCCTGCTGGGCATGGTCTTCCTGGGCCTGCCGCACGGGGCGCTGGACCACCTCGCACCGCTGTTCCTGAGTCGCCGTCGGCTCACGCCGCGCTACCTGTTCTTTTTCGTGCTGGGATACGCCGCTCTTGTGGCCGTTTATCTTTTGTTTTGGCGGCTCTGGCCCCCAGCGGCGCTGGCGGTCTTTCTGCTGTTCTCCTGGCTGCACTGGGGCCAGGGCGACGCCTATTTTCTGGAAGTGGTTGAAGGGCGGTCTGCTTCCAGAAGCTGGGCGGAGCGGCTGACGGCGTGGCTGGTGCGCGGCGGCCTGCCGATCGTCCTGCCCGTCCTTGCCTTCCCGCAGGCGTTCGCGCAGGTGTCAGGCGGCATTCTTCAATGGTACGGCGGCTCGGCGGGGTGGTTGATAGACGGGCTGGGGCGGGTTGCAGGGCTGATGGCGCTGGCGGCGTTGATTTTGACCTACCTGTGGCAGTCATGGCGGGCGCAGTGGGCAGGGTTTTGGCGGGATGCGGGGGAGATCGGCCTGCTGCTGGTCTACTTCGCTACGGTGCCGCCGATCCTGGCGGTCGGCGTCTACTTCTGCGTCTGGCACTCGGCGCGGCACATCGGGAGATTGATGCTTCTGGACGAGGCGAGCCGCGATCTACTGTCGCGCGGGGAACCGGCGAGACCCTTGCTACGGGTGACGCGGCAGGCGATCCCCATGACGGCAGGGGCGCTCGCCCTTCTCGCCGCCTTGTTTTGGGGACACGGACGCGCCCACGTCACGGCGGGGGCCTTCGTCTACCTCTACCTATCGCTGATCGCGGCCCTGACGTTCCCGCACTTCCTGCTGGTCCTATGGATGGACCGGGAAGAGCTGGTCCAGCACCACGCCGACGCCGTCCGCGTCGGCGGACGGGGCGATGCGCTGGGCGACGGCCTTTAGCTCGGGCCGCGCGTTCTCCATCGCCACGCCCATCCCCGCCCACTCTATCATCGAGAGGTCGTTGTAGGAGTCGCCGAAGGCGACACACTGCGCCGCCGTCACCCCCAGATGCTTCGCAGTCTCTGCCAGCGCGGCCCCCTTGTTGATGTCCGGGTCCATGAACTCCAGGAACTCGTCCTCGGTCTTGGTGATATACAGCGACCGCCCGAACTCGGCCTGGAAGTGGACCAGCAGGCGGTTCGTCGTTTCCAGCGTGTCAATCAGCAGCAGCTTGGTGGGCTGCTGGCCGTCGAACCGCGTCAGGTCCGTGACGTGCGGGACTGTCCCCGTCCGCTGCTGATACACCCGCCCCCAGTGCGTGTCGTTCTGGACGTACAGCGTGTCGTGGATGTAGAGGTTGAGGTGGTAGCCGTGCGCGACGGTGAAGTGGACGATGGCCTGCGCCGCCGCAGCCGGCAGGGGCCGGTGAAACCACGTTTCGCCGCCGTGGGTTCGGATCATCGCGCCGTTGTAGGCGATGATCGGCGCGTCCGGCGGTAGGTCCAATTTTGAGGCAAAGGCATCAATCGTGCGCCACTGGCGGCCGGACGCGAGGACGATCTTCGCGCCGCCGTCCGCCGCCCGCCGGACGGCGGCGGCGTTGCCCGCGCTGAGGTCGTGGTCACTGCCGAGCAGCGTACCGTCCAAATCGATCGCGGCGAGTTTGTAGGTATCGCTCAAAACAGCGTCATCTTTGGCTCGGCCTTAGCGGTCTTAGCCTTGTCGCGGGCCGCGATTAGGTCTTGGACGAGGAACTGGCGGGCTTGGTCGTAGGCCTCGCCCTCCTGGCGCAGAATGTAGGCGGGGTGCAGGGCGGCCATCGCGTAGCGGGCGTACTTGCTCTCGAACCACTGGCCGCGCTCCTGAGTCATCTTGAAGTTCTTGTGGATGACGGCGCTGGCGGCGGGGGCGCCGAGGCAGAGGATGACGAGGGGCTGGACCACGGCGATCTGCTTTTCCAACCAGAGCGGGACGCACGTCCCGGACTCGTCGGCGCGCGGCGGGCGGTTCTTGACCTTGCCCATCTCTTCCAGGGTAGGCCGGCACTTGACGACGTTGGTCAGATAGATGTGACGCCGCAGCATTCCGGCGTCGCGCAGGCACTCGTCGAGCAGTTTGCCCGCGCGCCCCACAAAGGGCAGCCCCGTGGCGTCTTCGTTCGCGCCCGGCCCTTCGCCGATCAGCATCAGGGGGCTGTCCGCATTGCCGTCGCCGAAGACCACTTTGGTACGCGAGAGTGACAGGTCGCAGGCGGGGCAGACGCTCGCCTGCTCCGCCATTTCCAGAATGAGACGCCCCTTGTCCGACATCCCCGCTCGTCCTTCCTAACCCAAACCTAGTTCAAAGAAGCCCACGCCTCGCGCAGCTTACGACAGGTGTTCTCCAGAGCGTCCGGCAGCACCTTGACGTCCGCCAGGACGGGCATGAAGTTGGTGTCCCCGTTCCAGCGCGGCACGACATGCAGGTGCAGATGGTCCGCAATGCCCGCCCCCGCCGCCGTCCCCAGGTTCATACCCAGATTGTAGCCCTCGGGATGCATGGCGAGCGCCAAAGCCTCCCGCGCCGACTTGGCGAGCGTCAGCAGCTCCAGCGACGTGTCTGTGTCCAGGTCCGCCAGCGCCGCCGTGTGCAGGTACGGGACTACCATTAAATGCCCGTTGTTGTAGGGGAACAGGTTGAGGAGGACGAAACACGTCTTGCCTCGGTGGACGATGAGGCTGGCAGTGTCGTCCGTGGAGGCCGCCTTGTCGCAGAAGACGCAGCCGGTCGCATTCGAGGCAGGCTCTTGGGGCTGTTCAACGTAGGCCATGCGCCAGGGCGCGTACAGTCGGTCCATGAAAGGAATTCCAAACGCCTGTATGGCGGTGACTCACTGATGTTACGCAGACCACGGGAGCGCGTGGGAGTGAACTCCTGCGCTGTGGGGCGAAGCGCCTAGTGTCCGCCTGCGCGGACAAGGAACAAAGGCACCGCACGGCTTGCTCTTTTCTCGGCGAAGGCCGAGAATGGGCGTCCGCGCCCCACAGCGCAGGATTTCCATTCCCACGCGCTCCTGCGGTCTGAATAACATCAGCGGACTAAATACAAATCTCCCCAGGCATACAAAGCCTGCGGGAGATTATAGTAGACACATAACTGACGCTACGGAGAATCGAACTCCGACTTTCGCCGTGAGAGGGCGATGTCCTAACCGTTAAACGATAGCGCCATGATAATGACCGCACGGGGCGTTACCCTTTTGCGTCACGGCAGGTATAATACCCAAACCGGGAAGGGTTGTCAAGCCCTGCCGGTAAGGGAACGCGAAAATTGGCGAAGCGGAAGCGATACGACGACGTGATGCTGCTGGCGTCCGGCGAGGAAGTGCGGGGGCATCACACGCGGTATGTGATCGAGCGCATGGTGGGGTTGGGTGCCTACGGGGCGGTCTACCTGGCCCTCGACCCCGACACGCCGGGGCGGCAGATCGCCCTCAAGGAATTCTTTCCCGCGCGCACGCCCCGCGACCAGGCCCCCTTGCAGGCGCTCTTCGATCGGGAGCGGATGGTCGGGATGCAGGCCAGCCCCCACCCGCTGATGCCGACGTTCTACGAGGCGTTCCAGAGCGACGGCCACTTCTACATCGCCCAGGAATTCATCGTCGGCAAGACACTCGACGACATCATCGCCCGGCGCCACCCTCTGGGGCGGGACTGGGTGCTGAAGTGGTCGGTCAGCCTGTGCGACGCCCTGGCCTTCCTGCACGCGCGCCAGATCGTCCACCACGACCTCAAGCCCGCCAACATTCGCATCACGCCGCAGGGACACCTGTGCCTGCTGGATTTCGGGGCCGCGCAGTATTTCGGGGCGGGCCACGAGCACGACGCCCCTTCCGAGCTGTACGGGACCGAGGGCTACCTGCCGCCCGAGCTGGAGGCCGACGGCAGGTGGATCGCGGACGTCCGCACCGACATCTTCGCTCTGGGCTGCATCCTCTACGAGATGATCGCCGGGGTCGCCCCGGACCAGGCGCAGATCAACGACCGCTCCATGTACGTGACCAACTCCCTGATCCAGCAGCCGAACGCCGACCTGGGGATGGTGAAGCTGATCAACAAGGCGATCTCCTATAACACCGAGTACCGGTACGCGACGGCGGGCGATTTCTTGGAGGAGATGCGCCGGGTCGCCCCGCCGGTCCTGCTGGTGACCAGGAAGAACCTGCGCTTCGGCGAGATCGTCGGCAGCCAGTCCCCGCCGCCCCTGACGGTGACGCTGTACAACGCGGGCGGCGGCGAAATCCGGGGGAACATCATCCCGCGCGCCCCATGGATCGTCGTCCCCGCCCTGCGCTTCACCGGCAACCTGCACGAGATTCCGGTGGGCGTTGACACGTCCAAGACAGGGGAACGGGGCAAGCTGGTGACGGCCAAACTGGAAATCAGCAGCGACGACCAGACCGACCATGAGGGGAACGTGGTCACGGGGGATCGGTGGCCCGTGGAGTGCAGCGTCACGGTCCTGCCCGCGCCGGGGATGCTCCAGGCTGAGGGATGGGAAGGCGCTCCCGCCGCGCCGGTGCCGGTTTCGGGGCGTCGCGGGCAGGCCGCGACCGGACAGTTCTCAATCAGGAACACCGGCGAAACGCCGGTCGGCTTCCAGGTCCTTCCGGCCGCCGGGGGCATCGAAGGCTTGCAGATCACGCCCGCCGAAGGTACGGTCGAACCCAAGCAGGAGGTTTCCGTTACCCTGTCCGTCCCGACGGCAGGGCTGGCGGCGGGCGCCTACGGGGGTGGGGTGATCGTCCGGTCCCCCGCGCTCCAGGCGTCGACGATCCCCGTTGCCCTGCACGTCCTTTCGCCGCTCGGATACCTCAAAGCCAGGCTGGGCGGGCGGTGAGCGGTTTCAGGGCGGGACTTGGAAGGCAGACAGAGGCTCAGGACAGCTGCGCTAAAGGTACTCGCGGATGCGCCCGCCGCTGTCGTGGGCAGGGTCGGAGGCAGGGAGCGTTTCGGCCTCGACCGAGCTGACCACTTTTTCGCGCGTCTCGGCAACGGCGGCGGCGGCCTGAGCTTTCCATTCTTCGGTGCGGTCCGAGAACTGCTCCAGGAGGCGGCGCCCCTGGGGGGTGGCGAGGAGCAGGGCGGCGGCACCCGCGACGAGGCCGAGGAGCAGGGCGGCGACGCCGCCGCTTCCGCTGGGGTGTTGCTGGTAATCGCGTTCGTTCATAGTCGTCGGGGGGACGTCATTCCTCTTCGGTGGCGGCTTGCAGCTCGAACAGGCGGGACATGCTGTGGGCGCGGGCGAGGACCTCGCGCGTCACGGTTTCGCCCTTCCGAATCAGCGGGAAGCCGTAGTAGCCCAGCACGTCCCGGTGGGCGACGCGGCCCACGATCGGGTCCACATAGCCGGGGACGGTGACGCCTTCGGGCAGGGAGCGGGCTTCCTCGCCGGTCTGGCCCTGCGTGCCGGCGCCCGTGCCCGTCACTCGTGTCTGCGTTTCTTTTGCCATAGATTACTTGAAATAGGTTACTTGAAAGGAGCTAATTTAGAGGTCGTTGAGGCTGTAAGCCAGATTCATGATCGTGTCGAAGCGGCCGAGCTTCAGGACCCGCTCCGGCTGGCGGCTGGGCGTCAGCAGGACGTTCAGGGTGCGGCCTTCCGGCGCGAGCTTCTTGCGCGCCTCCACCAGCAGGGCGAGGCCCGCGCTGTCAATGAAGTCCACGCGGCTCAGGTCCACGATGACCGGCGATTTCTCCGCACCGCTGACGGCCGCCATGAGCGCTTCTTTCAGTTGGGGCGCGGTGGTCAGGTCCACTTCGCCGACGGCCTCGATCACGGCGCCTTTGCTGTCCTGGCGCTGGGAAATGGTGAGTTGAGCGGCGTTCAAAGATGAATAACTCCCGCGATGTTGAGGTCGGAACTCGGAATCAGGATCGAAACACAAAAACGATTATCGGCTGATTATACCTGAAAATGCAGGAAAATCTACCGGGGTGATGAAACCAATAGGCACCATGAGTCTCAAAATCACCTGGCTCGGCCACGCGGCGTTCCTTCTGGAAGCGGACGGGGTGCGCGTAATGCTGGACCCTTATCGCGCCCCCGATGCCGGAACCTACCTGCCGATTGATACGCCCGCCGACATCGTCCTCGTCAGCCACCTCAACCCGAAGTACCACAGCCACTGGGAGGCCGCTCAGGGTAATCCCGTTCGCCTGAACGGCCTGGACTTGGTCGACGCCCCACAGGGCGTCGAGTCGCACGGCATCCGCTTCTGCTCTGTCCAAGTCTGGGAGGCACCGGATCGCGACGTGCCCGTCTCGATGCCGTACTTCACGCTGGGCGATGTCTCGGTCTGCCATTCGGGCGATCTCGGTCACGCCCTGACGCCCGCTGAGGCGGCTCCGGTTCAGGGCGTGGACGTGTTCCTGGCTGTGGCCGGCGGCCCGCCGACGGTCCCGGTCCCGGACCTGAAGGCGGCGATAGACCTGATCCGGCCCCGAATCGTGATCCCGATGCATTATCAAAACGGCAAAATCAACCTGAACCTGCGGCCGGTAGACGATCTGCTGGCCCTGTTCGACACGGCCCGGATCATCCATCACGCCTCTTCGGCGCTGGAGGTTTCCCCCGAAACGCTGCCGCCGGAAACGCGGGTGGTCGTGATGCCGTCCGCCCGTTAGGGAACAGGAACGGGACGCGGCGGCAGGAGGACGCGCAGCAC
>CAXTWM010000027.1:0-23547 GCA_964247915.1 uncultured Armatimonadales bacterium
CCACCCCCCGCCGCCGCCCCCCCCCCCGCGGCCCGCCCGCTGGCCAGATGGCCGGCCGCCAGGGAGGCGGGCAGCAAGGCGGCGGGCAGGGCGCACAGCCGACGCCGTCGGGGACACGAGACAACGGCCCCACGCGGTCGTCGCGCCGGACTACGGGCGCGCTGGGCAGCACGGAACCCGGCCCTTCGGCCCCCAAAGCCGTCCTGAGTGGGCCGGCCGCCGGGGAAGGGGAGATTCCTAAGCGCCCCCTGGGCAAGACCGGGCTGACCGTCTCAGCCATCGGCCTGGGCGGGCATCACCTAGGCGACGCCGACAGCGTGAACGAGGCCATGAACATCGTCCACGAGGCGGTTGACGCTGGCGTCACGTTCTTTGACAACTGCTGGGAGTACCACAACGGCAAGAGCGAGGACTGGCTGGGCCGCGCGCTGGACGGCGGGCGGCGCGACCGCGTCGTGCTGATGAGCAAGGTCTGTACGCATGGCCGGACCAAGCAATTGGCGATGAAGATGCTGGAAGAGTCGCTGCGCCGGCTCCAGACCGACCACCTGGACGTCTGGCAGATCCACGCCGTCACCTACGACAACGACCCCGAACTGGCTTACGCCAAGAACGGCGTCCTGGAAGCCTTTGACCAGGCCAAGCAGCAGGGCAAGGTGCGATTCGTCGGCTTCACCGGCCACAAAGACCCTGGCCTCCATTTGAAGATGATTCAAATGGGCTACCCGTTTGACACCTGCCAGCTCCCCCTGAACCCGTTTGACCACGGCTTTTTCAGCTTTGAACAGCAGGTCCTGCCCGTGCTGACCCAGCGGGGCATCGCGCCGCTGGGCATGAAGAGCATGAACGGCGGGGGCGACGCCGTCAAGCACGGCCTGGTGACGGCGGAGGAGTTGCTGCGCTACGCCATGAGCCTGCCCGTCGCGACGACCATCAGCGGCATGGACTCGCTGGACGTTCTGCACCAGAACTTGCGCGTCGCCCGTGGGTTCACCCCGATGACGCCCCCCGAGATGACCGAGCTGCGCGCCCGCTGCGCCCCGACCGCCGCCGATGGCCGGTACGAGCCGTACAAAGTTACCATCAAGTACGACAACCCGAACACGCGCCAGCCGCACGGGTTCCCGCTGGACCCTATGGTGAAGGAAGTCAAGGACATGATGGAGCGCGGCATCGGCATCCCCGGCGACGCCCTGCTGACGGGAACGGGCTTAGAGTCCTAGAAGAAGCCCCCTAACCCCCAATTCTGGGGGGACCGGAACAGATTTACCCTCGGCTTTCTTTCTGGGTCCCCCAGAATTGGGGGCCGGGGGGCGAATAGAAAGAACAGACCATGCCGCAGAGCAACACCACACCCGACCCCAAAGCGCCCGACATGCCGGACACCCCCGCCGGCGAGGCCGTGGACCTGGGGCCGGAGGGCGTCCAGAACAGGAGCGTCGGCGGCAACGCCTTCGCGCACGACGCCGACCCGGCCCCGCCGGTCTTGCAGCGCCCCGGTGCGGGCGGGCTGGGGGCCGCCACGCCGGTCGCGCTGGCCCAGGCGTCCCTGCCCAGCGCGCTCGCGCCGCCGCCCGCGCCGCTGCCGATGACCAACACCGGGCCGGGCCAGATCCCGCGCAAGCCGCTCGGCCACACCGGCGAGCACGTCAGCATCATCGGCCTGGGCGGGTCCAGCCTGGGCGACGCCAGTTCCCTGGAAGAAGCCGTGCAGATCGCCCACGAGGCCATAGACGCGGGCGTCAACTTCATGGACAACGCCTGGGAGTACAACAACCACCGCAGCGAGGACTGGATGGGCCGCGCCCTGCAAGGGCGGCGCGACCGCGTGTTCCTGATGACCAAGGTGTGTACGCATGGGCGCGACAAAAAGGTCGCCATGCAGCAGCTTGAAGAGTCGCTCCTGCGCCTGCGGACGGATCACCTGGACCTGTGGCAGATTCACGAGTGCGTCTACTACGACGACCCCGACCTGCACTTCGCCAAGGGCGGCGTCTGGGAGGCATTGCTGGACGCCAAAAAGCAAGGCAAGGTGCGGTTTATCGGCTTTACGGGCCACAAGACGCCGCAGATTCACCTGCGGATGATGGCGCTGGCCGACCAGCACGAGCTGCGCTTCGACACCGTGCAGATGCCCTTGAACCCATTTGATGCCACCTACCGCTCGTTCCAGCAGTTCGTCCTGCCGGAAGCCAACCGGCGCGGCATGGGCGTCCTGGGCATGAAGAGCATGGGCGGCCAGGGCGAGCCGGTCCAGCAGGGCGCGATCACCGCCCGCGAGGCCCTGCGCTACGCCATGAGCCTGCCGGTCGCCACCACCATCAGCGGTATTGATTCGCTGCAAGTGCTGCGCCAGAACCTCACGGTCGCCCGCGACTTCCAGCCGATGACGTCCGACGAGATGCTGGCCCTGGCCCGCCGGTGCCAGGCTTTGGCCGGGGACGGCCATTTGGAGATGTACAAGAGCACCAAAAAGTACGACGCCGCCGTGGGCCGGTCGCAGCACAACTACCCGTCCCTGGAAGAACTCCCGATGTGATCCTAGCCGCCTCATCCGAATTCACATTGCTTCATTCATCCGTGCTCCTGTTAGCAAACTTACCTGAAACGGCTTCCAGCCTCCAGGCGGGTCCCACTCGCCTTGTCCATACACGGTGCTGCTGTCAACGTGATCCACGATTACGCCGTCAAGACCTAGGTTGCCTGCTGACCAGGCGTCAGAACCGTCAGGAATTATACACCACAGGCTATCGCCCGAAGCGACCAGCAGGCGATCCTCAGTGGGGTAGAGGTGGCCGAAATAGAAGCCAAGGTTGATACTTCGCGTGTTGTTGCTTCTGAGGTCTACCAGATGCAGTTGATGTCCGAAACCTATCACGACCCAGCCCTGCCATACGATTGTCTCGCTAAAGGCGGAATGGTTCGTGTCATGTACGTCCACACGCAAAAACGGTTTGCCTTCATCGGCTACGGTGACATAGGCATCTGGTGTCGGCAGAGAAGGTGACTCGTCACCCACATGCACCACGGGAACATTCAACCATGCGGCGTCGCCCGTATTTCGGATGTGACTGACAATCATTTGGAACATCAAGCAATGCCGCTGTTGATCCGGTGCGCGTAGACGGCGCGGCGTGCCGGGGGCGGTCACGTCCGCCGCACGTTCCGCGTGTCCTTCCTGAAAGGGCGCTTCAGGGGGTGATCTCCCGCCGACTCAGGGCCATCGGGGACAGCGTCTCGGAGGAGAAAGGGGTCAGGCGCACCGAAAAGCGCGTCTCCGCCGGCTGGAGCAGGTACTCCGGCAGCGGGCCGGGGCCGCAGGACTGGCTGCCCAGGCCGCCCTGGGCATGGTCCAGGTGCCAGATCGTCTCGGCGCGCGGGGCCAGGTCGAACGTGTGACGCGCTTGCGTGAGGTCTTCGGGGGTGTAGTGGTGGACGCTGACGTTCAGCAGGGGCTGCGCCGTTGCGAGCAGGCCCAGCCCGCGCGCGTCCGTGACGGCGGCCCAGCGGACCTCGGACTTGTTGCCGTTCTCCTGGGGGCGGATGTACGTCTCGAACTGCTCCTGAACCGTGCCGCCGAAGACGCCCCGTTTGACGCTCTCGCGGCGGTCCGGGTAGCTCTCGTGCGGCCCCAGCCCGTACCAGGCGAAGCGGTCGAACCCCGCCGGCAGACGTAGCTGCACGCCGAGCCGGGGCAGAGGCGGCAGGTTCCCATGTGGGGAGACTTCGGTTTCCAGCAGGACCTCGCCGTTGCCGTAGATGGTGTAGGAATAGGTGACGGCGAAGGCGGGCGTCAGGGCGTCGGCGGCCAGGGTCGCGCGGACCGTGACCCGGACGCTCTGGGGTGCGGGCTGCTCCCAGGACAGGGAGGTGGTGCGGGAAACGAGCCGGTCCAGCCCCGCCTGCCGCCACTTCCGGGCCAGGTTCACGTCGTTGTCCGTCGGCGCGCGCCAGACGTTGAGCTGCGGCCCGCGCGTCAGCAGCGGCACGCCCTGGTAGGTCCAGTCCGTGAGCGCGCCGCGCCACGCGTCAAACGTCAGCGCGAAATCGTCGCCGCCGATTCGCAGGTCTTGTCCAGCCTCCAAGACAGTCAGCGGGGGCAGCGCGTCCAGCCGGACGGGGACGGCGGGGGCCGGGGCGACCGGCAGGGCGAACTGCGCCCAGGCGACCTCATGCCCGCGCGCCGCCCAGGGCGCGTCTGCGGCCAGCGTCCAGACCACGTCCAGCCAGGCGTCGCCGGAGGCGGGCAGGGTGTAGGGAAGGCTCACGTCCTCTGCGCCCCCCGCCGGGATGTCCAGCCAGGGCAGCGTCCCCTGCTGGACCGTCTTGCCGTCCCGCTGCACGCTCCAGTGCGCTTCCAGCAATGCCAGCGAGGCGAAATCATAGCGGTTATGCACCGTGATTAAGCCGACCCGCAGGTCCTTCGGCTCGGCCCAGACCGGCGCGATCACCTTTTTGAGTTCCAGCAGGGCGGGGTGCGGGACGCGGTCGGGCGACGTCAGCCCGTCAATGCAGAAATTGCCGTCGTTGGGCGTGTCGCCGAAATCGCCGCCGTAGGCGAACCACTCCGCGCCGCCTTCGGCTTTTTGGCGTATCCCGTGGTCCGTCCACTCCCAGACGCAGCCGCCCAGAAGCCGGGGGTACTGGTAGATCGTCTCCCAATACTCTTTGAGGCTGCCTGGCCCGTTGCCCATCGCGTGGGCGTACTCGCACAGGAAAAACGGGTACGGGTCGTCCGTCTTCTGCCCCTGGGCGATTAGACCGGGTACGTCCGTGTACATGCGGCTGATCAGGTCCACGGCGGCGGCTTCGTCGGGGGCGTCATAGGCGGACTCGTAGTGGATCGGGCGGGTCGGGTCCAGGGCACGGATGGCTTCCGTCATGGCGGCGTGGTTCGGCCCATAACTCGACTCGTTGCCCAGCGACCAGAGGATAATGGACGGGTGGTTCTTGTCCCGCTGCACCATCCGCTCCGCGCGGTCCACATAGGCCGCCCGCCAGGCCGGGTCTTTGGAGAGCAGGGCCGTGTCGCCCGCCACATGGCAGCCGTGGGTTTCGAGGTCGGCCTCGTCAACGACATACAGGCCGTACTCGTCGCACAGGTCCAGCCAGAACGGGTCGTTGGGGTAGTGCGAGGTGCGGACCGTGTTGATGTTGTGCTGCTTCATCACCGTGATGTCTCGGCGCATGTGTTCGCGCGGGGTGACGTGCCCGAGGTCGGGGTGGGTGTCGTGCCGGTTGACGCCTTTGAGCGTGACCGGGACCCCGTTGATGAGCAGCCGCCCCCCGGCGATCTCTATCTGCCGGAAGCCGACCCGGAACCGCTCGACGGTCAGTGTCCGCCCCTCGGCGTCCGCCAGCGTCAGTAGCAGCGTATACAGGTTCGGCTCCTCGGCGGACCAGAGGCGCGGCCCGGCAACCGTCATATGCGCCATCCGCGTCCGACCGCCCTCCACCGGCTGCGCGGTCAGGGCTGTTTCGCCGTCAAACAGCGTCGCTGTGACGACCCTGTCCGTGTCGCCGCTCATCTCCACCTGCAAATCCAAAGCGCCGTCCGAGGTTGTTCGGATTCGCACGTCGCGGGGGTGGACGGCGGGGCGCGCGATGAGCGAGACGTCTCGGAAGATGCCGCTCAGACGCCACGCATCCTGGTCTTCCAGATAGCTGCCATCGGACCACTGGAACACTTGCACGGTCAGGACATTGCCGCCGGGGCGCAGGAACGGCGTCAGGTCGAACTCGGATGGCATATGGCTGACCTGGCTGTAGCCGACCGGCTGCCCATTGAGCCAGACGTAGAACGCCGAGTCCACGCCGTCAAAATGCAGGAACACCTGCTTCGAGTCCCACCCCGCTGGCAGGGCGAACTCGCGCCGGTACAGGCCGACGGGGTTGCTGTTCGGGACGTGCGGCGGGTCCACAGGGAAGGGGTAGTTAATGTTGGTATACTGCGGACGGCCGTAGCCATGCATCTGCCAGCTGCTCGGGACCGGCAATGTGTCCCACTGAGAGGCGTCAAATGCCTCCTCGAAAAAGCCGGGCGGGACGTCCTCGGGCGAGGGGAGGTACTGGAACTGCCACTGGCCGTTAAGCAGGCGGAAAAACGGGGACGCGCCCCGCTCCCCGGCGAGCGCCGTCCCCGCGTCCGCATAGGGGATGGAGGTCGCGTGCGCGGGCTGGCGGCTGCGGTGGAGCAGCGCAGGATTTTCCCAATCATTGGGTGTCGTGGTCGTAAGCATGGAGTACGTCAATCCTTCTGTATCGTCAATTTCGTTGATCGCTTTTACTGATTGCTGGTGATGAGGTGCGCGGACAGGATTCGGACTTGAGACACTTTTTTCCTCCCGCCCCGGAACGACTTGTTAGGGTTCCAAAGAGGAACTACGCGCTGTGGCGACGAACCGATCTACAATGCCACGCAGAAAACAATCTATTTCCGAACCTCCTAAGTGGATACCAGCTCTTATCCTGGTTTTCTTCGGCCTGCCCGCTCTCGCATTCATTGCCCTTGCTATTATGTTCCTGAGCGGCGGTCATTCTGTACCACAACAAGACAACACGCAGGAAGTTCTACAGTATAAAGCGAGCGAATATAATGGCGAACGTCAACAGGTCTGTAACCACCTGATGATGAACCCATCAGTTGCGAAGGCGACTTATGAGGCAGGGAATGGTGTGGTGTTTGTAACTGTTACTCTACACGCCGAATACAGCAGTAAGCAGGTGCGCGTTCTAGGGGAGCGTATACGGGACTATCTCGTTACCGCCTATCCCGGTCCGCGCTCTAGTATTGTGGGCGAGGTTGATATAGAAAACCCCGGTGGTACTGTAATCCGCGCCCGCGTCACGACAGGCGTTCATAACGCCTACCACAACAACTGGACGTTCGTGCCGGAGGCAAATTAGCCATCCCGGATCAGTGAGGACTAAGAGACGCCACTATTGATGCGGTGCGCGTAGACTGCCGCGCCGAAGCCGTTGTCGATGTTGACCACGGCGACGCCGCCCGCGCAGGAGTTTAGCATGGTCAGCAGGGCCGAGATGCCGCCGAAGGACGCGCCGTAGCCGACCGAGGTGGGGACGGCGACGACGGGGCGGGACACCAAGCCGGCGACGACGCTCGCCAAGGCCCCCTCCATGCCGGCGCAGACGACCAAGGCATGGGCGTTCTGGACAAACTCCAGGCGGCCCAAGAGGCGGTGCAGGCCCGCGACGCCGACATCGTACAGGCGCTCGGCGCGGCTGCCGTGCCACTCCAACGTCAGCGCGGCTTCTTCGCCGACCGGGGTGTCCGCCGTCCCCGCCGTCAGCACAGCGATGTAGCGATCCGGGTGGACCGGCGCGGGCGGTTCGCCGACGGTGATGAGGCGGGGCAGGGGGTGGTAGACGGCCTGCGGCAATACGTCCCGGACGGCGGCGAACTGGGCGGGCGTGGCGCGGGTCGCCAGGACGCGGTCCGAATGGGCGAGGAGGCGCTCCATGATGGCCGCGACCTGTTCTTGGGACTTGCCGGGGCAGTAGACGACCTCGGGCGCCCCGGTCCGCACGGCCCGGTGGGTGTCCAGATGGGCGAAGTCACCGACGCTGTCATAGGGCAGGGACCGCAGGCGTTCCAGGGCGTCCCCGACGCTCACCTCGCCTGACTGGACGCCCCCCAGCAGCGCTTGGAGCCGGTCAATGTCCATGCCCGGCCCCCAGCGTCGCGTTCAGGCTGCCGCTCTTGTAGCCGCCAAGCTCGACGGCGACATAGGTGTACCCCAGAGCTTTCAGACGCTCGCTGATCTGCCCGCGCAGGCTTGGATCAAGCAGTCGGTCCATTTCGGCTGGGTCCACTTCCAGGCGAGCAATGGCGTCGTGGTGGCGGACACGCACCTGCTTGAAGCCCAGGTCGTGCCGCAGGTAATCCTCGGCGGCGTCCAGACGTGCCAGCAGTTCCGCAGTGATGCGGGTCCCGTAGGGGAAGCGCGACGACAGGCAGGCCAGGGCGGGCTTGTCCCAGGTCGCCAGCCCCAAGGCTTTGGACAAGTGGCGTATCTCCGCTTTGGTCATCCCGACTTCCAGCAGCGGGGCGCGCGCCCCGAACTCCCGCGCCGCCTCCTGGCCGGGCCGGTAGTCCCCCAGGTCGTCGTGGTTCGCCCCGTAGGCGATCCAGCGGATGCCGCGCTCTCCGGCGACCCGCGCCAGGTGCGTGAACAGTTCCGCCTTGCAGTAGTAGCAGCGGTTGGTCGGGTTGGAAGCATAGTTTTCGTCTTCCAGCTCGCGCGCCTCCACCGTCAGGACGGGGACGCCGATGGCGGCGGCCAGGGCCAGGGCGTCGTCGCGCTCGCGCTTCGGGTAGGACTCGGACAGGGCGATGACCGCCAGGGCCTTGTCCCCCAGCTCGTCATGGGCCACTTTGGCGAGCAGGGCCGAATCCGCGCCGCCGGAGAAGCCGATCACGACCGCGCCGAGCGCACGCAGGTTCTCGCGCAGCGCCGCATACTTTTCTTCCAGGGTGCGCGCCGGCGCGTCCGACGGGTTCACGGCATTGACCGGCAGGAAACGGGAAAGTGTTTGCATAGGTGCTGTCACATTTACCCGGCGGTTTAGACAGAGAAACATCGGGTAGAAGAACGGCAGAACATAAGGCGCGAACGGTTTGTCCCTGCCCTGAACGGCAGGGCTTCGGAAGTGCAAGCCCCCGCCTGCGCGGGCGCAAGATCAAGATGTAGGTGCTTCTTGCCGCACCCTGGTTTTATGCCCGCGAAGGCGGGCATTTGCTTTTCTAAAGCACGGGGGTTCAGCCCCGTGAGAGCTGCTGACTAGAACGGGAACACCAAATGAGCACGACGCGACGCGATTTTCTAAAGAATGGGGCCACCCTGGCGGGAACAGCGGCGGGCCTGGCATTGGCCCCGGCGGCGCTGGCGCAACGCGCCACGGACATCGCCCCGGAGACCGCAGCCATGCCGCCGACGCCGCCGAGCACCAAACGGGGCGATATGCCTTACCGCGAGTTGGGCCGCACCGGCGAACAGGTGTCGCTGGTCGGCATGGGCGGCTTCCACATCGGCATCCCTGACGGCGACGCTGAGGGCATCAGGCTCATCCACGCGGGCGTGGACCGGGGCATCAACTTCCTGGACAACTCCTGGGACTACCACAACGGCAACAGCGAGGTCCGCATGGGCAAGGCGCTGGCGCAGGGCGGCTACCGCCAAAAAGTGTTCCTGATGACCAAGATTGACGGCCGCACCAAAGATTCGGCGGCCAGCCAGCTAGACCAATCCCTGACGCGGCTCCAGACCGACCACGTGGATCTGGTCCAGTTCCACGAGATCTTACGCATGGAGGACCCCGACCGCATCTTTGCCAAAGGCGGCGCGCTGGAAGCGGTCGTGGCCGCCAAACAGGCCGGCAAAGTCCGCTTTATCGGCTTCACCGGGCACAAGGACCCGCTGGTCCACCGGCGGATGCTGGAAGTGGCGGACCATCACGGCTTTCACTTCGACACCGTCCAGATGCCCGTCAACGTCATGGACGCCCACTTCCGCTCCTTCACGCATCAGGTCCTGCCGCTGGCCGCCGGGAAGGGCATCGGCGTTCTGGCGATGAAGACGTTCGGCGACCACTTCATCCTGGACCGCGTCCTGGCCGACAAGCTGGCGACGCCGACCGAGATGCTGCACTACTCCATGACCTTGCCCGTCTCGGTCGTCATCACCGGCATTGACCGGATGGAGATTTTGGACCAGGCCCTGGAAGCCGCCCGGACGTTCACCCCGATGCCGCCCGCCCGCATGGCCGCCCTGCTGGGCCGCACCCAGGTCGCCGCCCTGGACGGCTCCACCGAGCTGTTCAAGACCTCGTCGCACTTCGACAGCACGGCCAAAAACCCCGACTGGCTGGGGTGAAGCCGCCCAAGAAAAAGCCCTCCCGCAGTTGCGGGAGGGCTTTTTCTCCGCTTGTCTCAGCGCCAGGTTGTCGCGCCTGCGCCTTGGGCGGAAGCAGGAAGGTCGGGGGCGCCGATGATGGTCTCGACGCCGAGGAAGGCGTCCAGCTCCTCGTTGGTGTGGCGGTGCGCCCACTGGGCGAACCGCTCGCCGTTCTCGCGCGTCTCCTGGAAGCGGGCGATGACGTTGCCGAGCGCGTACTTGACCTTCTCGGCGGGCACTTTGCGGTGGATGGCGCGGGTGAACGAGGGGTGCGCGCCCAGGTCGCCGCCGAGGTGGACGTCGTATGCCTCCACCTGCGAGCCGTCGTCGAGCCGGGCGAGGCAGCCCTGGAGGCCGATGTCGCCGACGTGGTGCTGGGCGCAGGAGTTCGGGCAGCCGTTCATGTTGATCTTCAGGCCGCGCTCGTAGGGGTTCGGGGCGACCTGTTCCAAATGCCCGACGACCTCTTTCAGCCGCAGCTTCGTCTCGGTGATCGCCAGGTTGCAGAACTCGATGCCGGTGCAGGTGATCGCCCCGCGCCGGATGTTGGGCACGTCCCAGGCGAAGCCCGCTTCAGCCAGGGCGGCCTGCGCCCCCGGCAGGTTCTCGTTCGGGATGTGCGGGATCAGCATGTTCTGCAAGTTGGTCAGCCGCACCTCGCCGCCGCCGAAGCGGTCGGCGACGTCGGCGGCCTGGGCCATCTGGTCGCCCGTAATGCGCCCGGACAGGACGCACAGGCCGATCCAGTTCAAACCGGGCTGCCGCTGGGCGTTGACGCCCAGGTGGTCGCGGTAGGTGTCGTCGGAGAAGGCGAAGCCCGGCGCGGCGGGGTCGGGCGACCAGTCCAGCTTGGCGCGCACTTCCTGGGTGAACTTCTCCGGCCCCCACTCGGCCATCAGGTACTTCAGGCGGGCGCGGGTGCGCTTCAGCCTGAGCTGGTCGGCGTCGCGGTAGCACTCCGAGATGGCCCTCTGGACGTCCACGATCTTCTCGATCTGGTCGGCGGGGACGAAAATATCCAGTTGCTGCCCGAAGAAGGGCTGGAGCGACAGGCCGCCGCCGACGAAGAAGTGATACCCGACCACGCCGTCCGCCTGTCGCTTGTGGGCGATCAGCGAGGCGTCGTTGATCTGCGGGACGGTGCTCTGGACGGTGGAGCCTTCCACGGCGATCTTGTATTTGCGCGGCAGGTCGCCGAAGTCTTTGTTCAGGTGGAAGAACTTTTGCAGGGCGTCCACGACCGGGCGCGGGTCGGTCAGCTCCTGTGGGTCGAAGCCCGCGGCGGGGGACGACGTCAGGTTGCGCGTGATGTCGCCGCACGCCCCCGCCGTGGTCAGGCCGACCGCGTCCAGCCGGGCGAAGATGTCCGGCATGTTCTCGATGGTCAGCCAGTGGAGCTGGAGGGTCTGGCGCGTGGTGATGTCGGCGATGCCGCGCGCGTAAGTCCGGGTCAGGTCGGCCAGCGTCCGAAGCTGCGCCGTGGTCAGCCGCCCGCCGGGCACCTTGATCCGCATCATGAAGTGGCCCTCGTTGGGCCGCTGCTGGTACACGCCGTACCACTTGAAGCGCATGAAGTCGCCGGGGTCAATGCTGCCGAAGCCGGTCTCGGCGTAGCGGTAGATGTCGGCCAGCACGTCCAGGCCCGCTTTTTCCTTTTTCAGCCGCTCTTCTTTGGTTATCTTGACGTCGCTCATATGGGATTCCCTGCTGTCTGCCGTTTTCCTAGTAAACTGGTTGCCAATGGCCCATTATACTTTGACTGGGGCGTCTCTGTCAACGCGGCCTCTGTTGTAACCCCCTTGTAACCAAAAAAGTGCCTGGAGCGTGCCGTTCTTTCTTGGGCAACATTTTCCGCAGAGTTTGGCGGCGAATCCATGCGGGTATTTTTAAGGGGAGACCGGCCTCGGCACCGGCCTGTACGGGGGCGCAACGGGTTTTTGCAGCGAGGCTTTCTTTGAACGACTTTCATGAACAGTTCGAAATCACCGCCCATCCACAGAACGCCGCTCACGCGCGGGAGCGCGTCCGTGCGCTCGCCGTGCGGGCCGGCCTGGCCGAGCTGGACCTGGCCGATGTCGAGATCGCCGTCGGCGAGGCGGTCACCAACGCCATCCTGTACGGCTCGCCGACCTCGGCCAGCCTTATCGTGATCGTCAGCGGGTGGGGCGACGGCACGTTCTTCGTCGAAGTCCGCGATCAGGGGCGCGGCTTCGACCCGGCCACGCTGCACGAGGGGGAGGACAGCGACGCGCTCGGCGGGCGCGGCATCCTCCTCATGCGCGCCCTGATGGATCAGGTGGACCTGCATCACACCGGGGCGGGCATGATCGCGCGCCTTTCCAAGCGTCTCGCCTGACGTCGCCTCCTACAGCCCCTTGACAGCCGTGCCCTCGTCCGCTACAATAGCACTGCGGCCCGTCGCGCCTGCGTCTGTGTCCTATGGAAGAATCCTCGCCATCGCTGCGCCTGTCCGAGTTCGATTACCCTCTTCCCGCCGACCGGATCGCGCAGACGCCGCTGGAGCCGCGTGACCGGTCGCGCCTGCTGGTCCTGGACCGGGGCGGCGGCACGATCACACACCGGTACTTTTTCGATCTGCCCGATTATCTCGAACGTGGCGACGTGCTGGTGCTTAACGACACCCGCGTGACGGCCCAGCGCCTGTTCGGCGCGCGGCCCGGCCATCCCGCCGAGCGGATCGAGGCGTTCCTGACCCACCGGATCGCGGACGGCCTGTGGCGCGCGCTGGTCAGGCCCGGCAGGAAGATGCCGCCGGGCACGCCGGTGGAGTTCGGAGACGGCCTGACGGCCCAGGTGGTCGAGCGGACCGACGACCGGGGCGGGCGTCTTCTCCAATTTCTTGCGCCGCCCGGCGCCTCCGTGGAAGACATGATCGCGGCCCAGGCGTCCGCACCGCTGCCGCCGTACATCGAGACGCCGCTGCCGCCGGGCCGGGGCGAGCGGTATCAGACCGTTTATGCCAACGCGGGCGGGTCGGCCGCCGCGCCCACGGCGGGCCTGCACTTCACGCCCGACCTGCTCGCCCGGATCGAGGCGCGCGGCGTCCGGATCGCCCGCGTCACCCTGCACGTCGGCCTGGGGACGTTCCGGCCCATCGAGACCGAGGACGTGCTGGCCCACCGGATGCACGCCGAGCGCGTCACGGTCAGCGCCGAGGCTGCGGAGACCGTCAGCGGCGCGCGGGGCCGCATCGTCGCGGTCGGCACGACGTCCGCCCGGACTCTGGAAAGCGCCGCCCTCGGCCCGCACCGCATCGGGGCGCTGGACGGCGAGACGTCTTTGTATGTGACGCCGGGCTATCGGTTCCAGGTGGTGGACGGGCTGGTGACCAATTTTCACATGCCGCGTTCCACGCTGCTGCTGCTGGTCAGCGCCCTGGCGGGCACAGACCCGATCCGCCGCGCGTATCGGGAGGCGCTGGACGCGGGCTACCGCTTTTTGTCGTTCGGCGACGCCATGCTGATCATCTGATGGGTTCTCTGACGGTTGATGGGGGGCGGGCTTGCGTAACGTTCAGGATTGGAACAAGTATGTGGACATGCTGGGAAAGGCCGTCGCCAAAAAGCCGCCCGCCCCGGTCGTGCCCCCGAGCGTGAGGCCGGGGCGGGAGACGCCCCCCGCGCCGGATGCCGCGCCGCCGCGCCGGGGGCGCGGGCCGCGCCCGGCGGAGACGCGCGAGGAGCTGCTGCGCCGCCTGGTGGACCCGACCCTGACGCTGGAAGAGGCGGCCTGCATCCTGGAAGTCTGCCCGACCACCGTCCGCCGCTACACCAACCGGGGCATCCTGCCCCACGAGCGCTCGGCGGGGAACCAGCGCCGCTTCAAGCTGTCCAGCGTGCTGGAGTTCCGCGAGGCGCAGCAGCGCGGCCCGGAGGCCGCAGGGGAGTGAGGCCGTACCATGCGCGTCGGAATCTTCACCGAAAGCTACCCGCCCCTCATCAACGGGGTCAGCACGTCCGTTCAGACCCTGATCGCCTACTTGGAGCAGGCCGGGCATGAGGTGTTCGTCTTCACCTCGCGCTACCCCCGCTACCGGGACGAGCGCAAAGGCGTCTTCCGATTTCCCTCCATCAACGCCATCGTCGAGCCGGACTATGTGCTGCCCGTCACCGTCTCGCCGCGCATCGCCCGCATCATCCCAACGCTGAAACTGGACGTCGTCCACTCCCATTCGCCGTTCTTTTTAGGTCTGCTTGCCCGCCGCGTCGCCGGGTCGCTCGGGCTGCCGCACGTCGCCACCAACCACACGCTTTACACGGAATACGCCCACTACCTGCCCCTGCCGACGGTGGCGACGACGCGCTGGATGCTGGTCCGCTGGATGCGCGACTTTTACAACTCCTGCGACCGCGTGCTGGCCCCGTCGCGCCTGACCCAAGACGTGCTGGAAGGGTACGGCGTCCGGACGCCCGTTTCGGGCGTCCCGACCGCCATCCCCGCCCCGCCCTATGTGCTCCAGCGCCCGCCCGAGACCAAGCGCGAGTTCGGCCTGCCGCCCGACGCCCGCCTGCTGCTCTACGTCGGCCGGCTGGCCCCGGAAAAGAACCTGGACCTGCTGCTGCGCGCGTTCGCCCTCGTCGCGGCGAAGACCAACGACACCTACCTGATTCTGGCCGGCAGCGGCAAAAGCCGGGGCGCGCTGGAGGCCCGCGCCCGCACACTGGGCATCCACCGCCGGACGCGCTTCGCCGGGTTTTTGGGCCGGACCAGGCTGGACCCGCTGTACCAGGCGTCCGACCTGTTCCTGTTCCCCTCCAAGACCGAGACTCAGGGCCTGGCCGTGGGCGAGGCCCTGGCGGCGGGCCTGCCCTGCGTCGTGGTCAACGCCGGCGGCGCCCCCGAGTCGGTCCGGGACGGCGTGGACGGTTTTCTGGTCGCGGACGATTCCAGGGCGATGGCCGAGCGGGCACTGGCCCTGCTGGCGGATTCCATAGGGCGTCGGCATTTGTCGGAAGAAGCAAAGCGGGGCGCCCATGCGCGCACACCCGAAAACGTCGGCGGGCGCATGGTGTCGGTGTACGAGGAGCTGATCGCCGCCCGGCGCGACGATGGGGACAAGGCAGGGAACCCCGGCCCCTTCGAGCAGCGGGAATACGGGGAATAGGGGAGCGGACGGCGCGCGCAGGATGGCCTGCAAGGGCCGGGGGCGATGACACCGCCCCCCGCCTTCCTTGCTTCCGCTCCGCTGTCGTCGGCAGCAACCGTCACCGGCTCTGCCGACGACTCCGTTATGCCCACGGGGGAAGGTAATAAACGCTTGTCAGGTTAATCTTAGGTTACAAAAATGCTGTTGTGGGGAGGATGTGCCGCCCCAGATGCAATCACTGAGGCGGCTATTTTTCACGTCCTTTTCATAATCGCCCGCCACGATGCCGTCGTGGACGTATCAAATCCACAAAAGGAGGGCGCAAAAATGTTGGTTCCTGAAGAAAAGCCAGCGGGGGACAAGAAGAAAAAGTGGGCGCTCGGCGCTGTCTGCCTGGCCGCCGTCGCGGTCTCGGCGCTGTCCATCGTGCGCGAGATGCCGCACCCATCCACCCCGCCCATAAACCCCAGCAGTTCCGGGCGGGGCGGTGGGGGCGCTCCGGGCGGACGGCAGTTGCCGGGGACGCGCGGGCAGATCACGACGGTCAGCGCGGACCCGATCACGATCCAGGGGCGTGACGGCACCCCGAAGACGTTCACCCTGACCGCCGCCACCAAGATCACGGTGGACCAGAAGCCCGTGGCGGCGACCGACCTGAAGGCGGGGCAGCGCGCGCGCATCATCAGCACGGACGACAAAAGCGCCTCCGAGGTCCACATCCGCACCCGCCCCCCCGGCGGGCGTGGCGGTCCGGGCGGTGGTCGCGGCGGTCCGGGCGGCGGCGGCGCCGCTGGCGCGGCCCTATCCTGACCCGAGACCGGAGGCTGTCACGGGAAAATGCGAAAACCGGCCCGGACTCTTCCAAGAGGCTGGGCCGGTTTCGTTCGCGCTGGGGCCGCCGGAGCGCCCGTGGCAAATTTGGCATGACTTTTGCAAGGGAGTAAGGTATCATGCTGATATCGCGTCCTGCGTCGTCCGGCGCGAAAAGGTGTTCCCCATGAAGCCCCGCGTCAAATCCCTGCTCATCCCGGCCGTGCTGGCCGCCGCCGTGCTGGCGGGGGTGGACATCGTCCACCGGGCGAAGGACGGGCACGGACACTGGCATCAGATCGCCAAGGCCCTTTACAAAGCCGTCAAGGGCGGTCAGGCGCAGGCCGCCGCCCTGCCGACGGAGCGGGCGGACGGCCCGCTGGTCATTTACGACGACAAACTGGGCGACGGCTGGAGCAACTGGTCGTGGAGCGACAAGGCCCTCAACAACCCCGGCCCGGACCTTAGCCACCCCGGCCCGGTCCACGCGGGCAAGGCGGCCGTTTTCCTGGCGCCTCCCGGCAACCGGGGCATCTACTTCCACCACGACGCCCTCGGCACCGGCGGCTACGGGGCGCTGCAAGCGTTCGTCTACGGCGACACGACGGCGCGCGTCTGCCTGGTGGACGAGGGCGCCAAGTTCATGCCTTATGCGAGCCTGACGCGGTATCTCCGTCCCGACCCGGCGGGGCGCATCGGCTGGCACCTGGTCCGCCTCCCGCTGGGAGCGCTGGGGGTGCCGCGCAGCGGGCAGGCGATCAGTGGGATCGTCTTCCAGCCCGACGTGGGCGCGCGCCCGGCCCTCGTCGTGGACGACATCTCGCTCCAGCCCGACCTGTCCCTGCCGCCCGCGCCGACGGCGGCCACGGTCGCCGTCACGGTCAACGCCGGGGCGGGCCGCCGCCCGATCTCGCCCTTTATCTACGGCATGGCGATGGCGCCCGAAGACTACATCGTGGACCTGCGGCTGCCCCTGAACCGCTGGGGCGGCAACGACAAGACGCGCTACAACTGGGTACTGGGCAACGCCGAAAACGCGGCCCACGACTGGGGCTACCGCAACCGGACCGCCGTCAACGCCGTCCTGCCGTCCGCCCCGTCCGCCGCCGCCGACGCCTTCGTCCGGGCCGACCGGGCGCACGGGGCGGCGACCCTGCTGACGGTCCCGACCATCGGCTGGGTGGCGCGCGACACGGACAACGGGAACGCCTCGACCAATGTCCCCGGCGGCGGCGGGCCGGGGCTGGCCGGGGCGGACGGCGCGGTCGCGGGCTACGACCCCGCCGCCAACCGCGCCCGCACCAGCGTCCGCTCCCTCCCCCGCAAAGGAGCGCCGTTCACCGACCATCCGACACTCGCCGGGGGCGTGGTCTACCAGGACGAGTGGATTCACCACCTGAAGACGACCTTCGGCGACGGGGCATCCGGCGGGGTGCAGTTCTTCGCCATGGACAACGAGCCGGACCTGTGGGACGCGACCCACACCGACGTCCACCCCGCCCGCATGGGCTACGACGACGTCCTGCACAACTTCCTGGACTACGCCTCCGCCGTCAAGGCGGTAGACCCGACCGCCCTGGTCACCGGCCCCGTCTCCTGGGGCTGGACCGGGTACAATTACTCCGCGCTCGACCGCGGCGACGACAACTTCCAGACCCACGCCGACCAGACCCGGCACGGCGGCGAGCTGTTCCTGCCCTGGTTCCTCAAACAAGTCCACGCCCATGACGCCCGGACGGGCCGGCGGACCCTGGACGTGCTGGACGTCCACTATTACCCGCAGGCAAACGGGGTGTACGGGGGGCAGACGGACAAAGCGACCGAGGCGCTGCGCCTGCGGGAGACGCGCAGCCTGTGGGACCCGTCCTACCACGACGAGTCGTGGATCGGGGTGCCGCTGCGCCTGATCCCGCGCCTGAACGAGTGGATCGCCCAGAGCTACCCCGGCACGCGGCTGGGCATCACCGAATGGAACTTCGGCGCGGACTTCCACATCAACGGCGGGCTTGCCATCGCCGACGCGCTGGGCATCTTCGGGCGCGAGAACGTCTACCTGGCGGACTACTGGGCCTACCCAAACAAGAACTCGCCGGGCTACCTCGCCTTCAAACTGTACCGCAACGCCGACGGGCGCGGGAACGGCTTCGGGGACGTCGCCTGTTCGGCGGCGAGCGCGGATCAGGACCGCCTTTCGGTCTACGCGGCCACGGACAGCCGCACGGGCGAGCTGACGCTGATGCTGATCAACAAGATGTCCAAAGCGACGATCACCGCGCCGCTCACCGTTCACGGCGTCCTGCCCGCCGGGACCGTGAAGATGTGGCGCTGCGACGCCGATAATCCCAAAGGGATCGCCGCCTACCCGCCGGTCCCGTTGAAATCGGCGCTGACGCTGCCGCCGCAGTCCATGACCCTGGTGCGGCTGCCCTTGAAGAAGTAGGGCGTGACTCGCCGCGCCCTTCGCCCGTCGTCAACATGAACGCTCTGCTGCAAAAACTGGCCGCCCTGGACGCCCCGCCGGACGAGGCGGAGGGACTGCCGCCCCTCGGCGCCATGCCCACGGCGGAGGAGTACGCCGCCCAGTCCCAGGCCCGCGCCCGGTGGTTCCTGCTCGGCGGCGGCCTGCTGGCCGGCCTGGTCGCCGCCTCGTTCGTCGCCTTCGGCCTGGACAACATCTTCCTGCCCATCGCGCTCCTCCTCGCCGTCCTGACTCCGATCCTGCTCTGGCGCTACCCGCGCGCCGCGCTCTACTTCGTCCTGGTCGGGGCCTGCCTCTTTGAATTGGGGCTGATGACCAACCCGGACGGGCAGCCCTACGCGGACTCGCTGACCGACCGGGTGCCGCTGTTCTGGAACGTCAACACGATCCTCCAGAAGTACGCGCACATGGACTTCAAGGCCGTCCCGTTCAGCCTCTTCGAAGTCATCATCCTGCTGGCCGGAGTCTGCTCGTGCCTGCGGGCGGTCTACACCGGGAACACCCGCCTGCGCGGGGGGGCGCTGCTGCTGCCGATCGGCGTCTACGTCGCGTTCGTCCTGATGGGCTGGGTCAACGGCGTGCTGTCCGGGGGCGACTTCAAGGTCTCGCTGCAAGAGACGCGCGCCCAGTTCTACTTCGCGCTAGCCTATCTGATGGCCGTGAACATGGTGCAGGAGCGCGCGCAGCTCGGGCCGCTGCTGTGGACGGCGGCCGGGTGCGCCGCCCTGAAAGGTCTGCTTCTGACGTTCCGGCGGTATGTGACGCTGCAAGGGCTGCCGCTCCCGGACCAGGGCGTCGGCTCCCATGAGGAGGCGTTCTTCTTCGACTCCTACGTCGCCCTGCTGCTGTCCCTGGCCGTCTGCGGCGCGTTCCCGAAGCTCAAATGGACCATGCTGGCCCTGCTGCCGCTTGTCGTGCTGGGCAACCTGGCCTGCAACCGGCGGGCGGGCACGGCGGCCTACATCGTGATCGCCCCGCTGCTGACGCTGGCCGCCTACCAGGCGCTGCCCGCCAGGCGGCGGCTGATCTCGCTGCTGGCGGCCGTGGCCGTCGTCGCGTTCGCGGGCTACTACGCGGCCTACCAGAACAGCGACAGCATCCTGGCCCAGCCCGCGCGGGCCATCAAGTCCCAGTTCCAGCCGGACGCGCGGGATGCGTCCTCCAACGCCTACCGGGACGCCGAAAACGCGGACCTCATGGCGACGGTCCACGCCGCGCCGCTGCAAGGCTGGGGGTACGGCCGGCACATGATCCACGCGGTCCCGATCGCCGACATCAGCACCCAGTACGAGTGGTGGGACATCATGACCCACAACCAGGTGCTCTGGGTCTGGATGCGCGTCGGGACGTTCGGCTTTCTTGCCTTCTGGCTGATGATCAGCGCGGTCGTCGTCTGCGCCTGCCGCACGGTCCGGGACGCCAAAGCGGACCCCGAGCGGAAGGCGGTCGCGATGGCCGCCCTGCTGATCACGGGGAGCCTGCTGGTCTTCGGCCTGCTGGACTTGCAGTTCTCGAACCCGCGCGACATGCTGTATGCCGGCCTGTGGGCGGGCATCGCCGCCGCGCTGCCCGGCCTGGGGCCGAGAATCGGGGCCGCCCGATGAGCCGATCCCGCCTCGTCGCCCGCAACGTCCTGGCGACCCTGGCCTCACAGGTCCTCTCGTGGGGCATGAGCTTCATCCTGACGGTCACGCTGACGCGCTACATCGGCGCGCACGGCCTGGGCCTGCTGACGTTCGCCGGCTCGTTCGCCGGCGTGTTCGCCATCGCCATGGCGCTGGGGACCTCGACCGTTCTGACCCGCGACATCGCGCGGGACACGTCCCGGACGGCGGAGCTGACGCTGGCCGCCCTGGCGATGCGTCTGCCGATCGGCCTGCTCTCCATCGGGGCCGGCTGGGCCGTCGCCCGCGCGCTGGGCTACGGGCCGTCCGTGCGCCTGCTCGTCGTCGTCGCGCTGGCGGCCATGCTCGTCGGGATGCTCAACGACGCCCTCGGGTCGGCCCTGCGCGGCTTGCAGGAGATTCCGCGCCAGAACGCCGCCGCGCTGGCCGACAAGGCCGTGATGGCTGCCCTCGTCGTCCTGCTCATCCGGGGCCACGCGCCGCTGTGGATGATCGCCGGGACGGGCGGCGTCAGCGCGCTCGTCGCCCTGGTCATCAACGCCTCCGCGTTCGGCCCGTACTGGAAGTCCGTGCGGCGGCCCACGGCGGCCACGGTCCGCGCGCTGGCCCGGCAGGGGATGCCGTTCCTGACGACCGCCGTCTTCATCGCCGTGTACGGCAACTGCGACGCCCTGCTGATGTCCAAACTGAGCGACTTCGACGCCATCGGCTGGTACGGGCTGGCGAAGCGGCTGGGCGCGACGACGCTCTTCCTCCCCGTCGCCCTGACCGGGGCGATGCTGCCCGCGCTGTCCCGCGTCTACGGCGAGGACCGGCGCGCGTTCGAGGGCGCGGCCCAGCGCATGTTCAACTTCGTCGTCATCTGTGCCGTCCCCTTCGCCGCCGTTCTGGTCATGGCCCCCGGCCGGATCATCGCCCTGGTCACGGACCACAAGGCGGGCTTCGCGCCCGCCGCGCCCGTCCTGATGATCCTGGGCGCGGCGATCATCCTGTGGTTCGTGTCCCAGGCGGCCTCGACCGCCCTGATCGCCAGCGACCGGCAGGCGGCCCTGAGCCGGATCACCGCCGTGTCCGCCCTGATCTGCGTCCCCGTGACCGGGGTGCTGATCTTCGTGACCCAGCGCGCGCTCCACAATGGGGCCATCGGCGCGATCGGGGGCGACGTGCTGATCGAGGCGTACATGGTCACGGCGTACCTGCGCGCCCTGCCGCCCGGCTTCTTCAACGGCCGCAGCTTCGGCACCCTGGCGCGGGCGGGGGCCGCCGCGCTGCCCCTCGTGGGCCTGTTCTACTTCGTCCATGACCGCCACAGCCTGCTGCTGCTGGTCCCCGGCCTGCTCCTGTACGTCCCCCTATGCTGGCTGCTGCGCTGCCTGCACCCGTCCGACGTCCAGATGGTGCGGCAGATGTGGAAAGGCCGGGTGGGAGCCTCGTGAACGCCTCCACAAATATCTCCCCAGGCACCTCCCCCAGCGCCCCCCCGAAGGTCTCCGTGCTCATCTGCACCCGCAACCGGCCGCAGGACCTCGCCCTGGCCCTGCCCACGGTGCTGGCGAACGACTACCCCGACTACGAGGTCATCGTGGTGGACCAGAGCGACGGCCGGGAGACCGCCGACGTCGTTTCCCCCCACCAGGCCCGGCACCCCGGCCTGCGCTATGTGCCGACCGAGACGCGGGGCCTGAGCGCGGCGCGGAACCTCGCGGTCGGGCTGGCCGGGGGCGAGATCATCGCCTTCACCGACGACGACTGCGAGGCGCCGCCGGACTGGGTCGCCGGGATCGTCCGCGTGTTCGCCGAGAACCCCGCCTTTGGCCTGATCTTCGGGCAGGTCCACATGCTGCCGGAGCACCAGGGCCGGGACGTTTCCGTCCCGTGCCTCTACTTCGACACGCGCCGCGTCCTGACGCGCGGGGAGATCTTCGGCATGGGCGCGAACATGGCCTTCCGGCGGACCGCCTGGGAGCGCGTCGGCGTCTACGACACCGCGCTCGGCGTCGGCGGCGTCTTTCCGGGCGGCGAGGACTTCGACTTCTCCTACCGCGCCCAGCGGCTGGGGCTGACGACCGTGGCCGAGCCGTCCGTGGTGCTGGTCCACCGGGCGTTCCGCACGAAGGACCGCTGGCGGGGGGTCATGCGGAGCTACGGGGCGGGCGACGCCGCCTTCTACGCCAAACACGCCCGCTGCGGCGACGGGTGGGCCGCCCGCGCCCTGCTCGCCCGCATCGCCCGGTCGGGGGCGCGGGCGGCGGCCAAGGCGCTGCTGCGCCGGAGTCCGAACAATGACCTGCCTTACTTGCAGGGGCTGGTGGCGGGCCTGTGGCGCAGCCTCGGCACGCCGGTGGACCGGCGGGCGCGCTTCTACCGGCCGGCGGGGACGGGGCGGTGAAACCTCTGGAGGCCGTGCGGCTCGCCGCGCTGATTCTGTCGAGCCGCTGGAAGACGCGCCGGTGTACGTCCGTCGGGCGCTGGGTGCGGGTCCAGGGCGGGCTGGTCGTGGACAACGGGGGCACGATCCGTCTGGGAGAGCGCGTGCGCCTGCGCGGGGTGCCCCTGCCCATCGAGCTGGCCGCCCTGCCGGGCGGGACTCTGGAGATCGGCGAGCGGACCTACATCAACGCCGGGACGTCCATCGCCGCCCAAAGCTCGGTGAAGATCGGCGCGCGCTGCGCCATCGGCAACCTGACGCTGATCATGGACACGGACTTCCACTCGGTCCACGACCACACCGTCGCGCCCGAGGCGCGGCCCGTCGTGATCGAGGATGACGTCTGGCTCGCCGCCCGCGTCACGGTCCTGAAAGGCGTCACCATCGGGCGCGGCGCGGTGGTCGCGGCGGGCGCCGTCGTGACCAAGGACGTCCCGCCGAACACCCTGGTCGGCGGCGTCCCCGCGCGGCTGATACGGACACTGGACAAGCCATGAGAAACAAGCCGTGACGAAAATCCTGTTCGTGATGGAGACCGGCCTGGGGCACATCACGCTCTACAAGAACATGCAGGCGGCGGCGGCCCGCTGCCCCGGCATCGAGGCGCGCTGGATTCCCATCACGTTCGACGCGCCGGGCGTCCTGGGCCGCATCCCCCGGCTGCGCCACGACATCGTCCTGCGCGCGGGCGTGCAGGCGTGGGCGAAGGTGCGGCGGGCGTACCGGGAGGACCCGCCCGACGTGCTGTTCCTGCACACGCAGATGGTCTCGGTCTTCTGCCGGGGCTTCATGCGGCAGACGCCCGCCGCGATCAGCCTGGACTCGACCCCCAAGCAGTTCCTCGCCCTCGGCCCGCATTACGGCCTGTCCAACGACCCCGACTCGCCGCTGGAGCGGCGGCGCGACCGGTGGTACCGGCGGGCGTTCGCGGCCAGTGCCCGCGTGTTCGCCTATACGCAGTGGGTGGCGGACTCGCTGACGGCGGACTACAACGTCCCGGCGGCGAAGATCGGCGTGTTCCCGCCCGGCGTGCCGCTCGGCACGATTGAGTCTGTGTCGGTGGACAAGACGCGCTCTCTCCAAACCGCCCTGCTGCGTCCCGCCGCCGACTTCGATCATCTGGAAGAAGCCTTCGTGATCCAGTCCGCGCCTCCCGCCCCAGCATCCTCAGCCCCAGCATCCTC
>CAXTWM010000028.1:0-23503 GCA_964247915.1 uncultured Armatimonadales bacterium
CCGTTCACCCGCCCGCCCTGACGCTCAAAAACCCCATCGAGGGCGAGGCGCTGGCGTCCGCCGCCCAGGCCACGGGGGGCAAGGTCCAGACGCAGGACATGGGCGGCTTCGAGGGCGGCTGGAGCGGCGATTCCCAGCTCTGGTGGACGGGTGGCAAAGCCGGCGACACGCTGACCCTGACCCTGCCGTCCCGCCCCGGCACTTATGACCTGGTTGCCTACTTCACCCAGGCGGCGGACTACGGCCAGTTCACGTTCGCGCTGGACGGCCGGCCCGTCGGCGGCGTCTACGACGCCTACCACGGCGGCGTGGTCGCCAGCGGTCCGGTCTCGCTGGGCCGCGTCACCCTGCCGGGCGGCCCCAGCCGCCTCGTCGTCACCATCCACGGCCAGAACGCCGCCCCGAAAGGCACCCTGTTCGGCCTGGACGCCCTGGTGCTGAAGCCGGTCAAGTAGGGGTATACTCTTGGGTGTGAACGCCCGGTCGCTGACGGCAGGAGACGAGGCGGCGGGCACGGAGCACGCGAATTTGCGAAAACGAACGCGAAACCGCCCGGTTGGCACCAATTATGCACAATAGAACCGCATGACACCTTTGCTCGCCACGCGGCTGACGAAGCACTTTGGGAGGGCGCGCCCTCGGCGATCGCCTTCCGTCTCACAGTGGGAGCAGGTCCTGCTGGGATTCCTGCTGGCGGTCGCCGCTACGCTCTTCGTCATGCAGGGCTTCTGCGTCGCGGGCGACTGTATGCAGCCGCACCTCTACACCGGCGAGCGCGTCCTGGCGAACAAACTGGCCTACCATCTATCCTCGCCCCGGCGCGGCGACATCGTGATCTTTGACTACCCGAAGGACACCCGCCAGGTCTACGTCAAGCGCGTCATCGGCCTGCCCGGTGACACCGTCGCCATCCAGGATGGGGAAGTCTCCATCAACGGCAGGCCGCTCCCGGAGCCGTACAAGACGTTCGCCGCCCATGGCGATATGAGTGCCCAGGCGGTCCCGCCGGGCCAGTATTTCGTGATGGGCGACAACCGGGACGTGTCCGACGACAGCCGCTACTGGGGCGACCTGCCCCGCCATGACATCATAGGCCGAGCCGTCGCCTGCTACTGGCCCCCCAGCCATTGCCAGGTGCTGCGATAGCCAAGTGGGACAATAATCAAGAGGCAATACATATGGAATGGTATCAGTATTTGCTGCTTGGAATGACTGCTTTTTCGATTGTTGGTACTCCTTTTCTGATTGCCAAGTCCGTTCGGCGCAAGCAGAAGTACCGGATCTTTGAAGTCCCTTTGGCGGCCTCCATAGTGATCTATATCACCGTGAGCGTCGTGTGGCCTTCTGCCATTCAATCCGCGCCGCCGATTGTGCATCGGCTGTTGCAGGTTCTACTTGTGCTGTGGATTGCGGACTGGCTCGGCGTTTTTCGATGGCTGTTCAACCGCCGTTGGAAACAACAGATTTGACTGGCCTGGTGGGGCCGCCTGGGCCGTGTTTAGTATAAGAGCAAGCCAATGTTCCTTACTTCAAGCGTATACCCTGGAAGTTGGCGTGGCATCGTTCTCCGGAGCTTGCTAGCCCTACTAACAATACTTAACGATGTTGCCTTCTGGATTTGGCGTCAGGATAAGCCGCATGGCAGTCCAGGTGGCCCACTAGCGATCATGGGAGGCTGGGTGATGTTTTGGGAGTGGACATTTTTTGTGTCCCCCTGGTTCATTATCCCTGTGATGTTCAAGGTTATCCATGCCGTCCGACGTAAACGCAGTTGATCTCGACTACGATGCCTTGCGGCGGTACGCCGAGGAGAACATCCCCGGCTTGCTGTTCGTGACGGTCAGCGGGGCGCACCTGTACGGGTTCCCCTCGCCGGACAGCGACGTGGACCTGCGGGGGAGCTTCGCCGCGCCGCTGGCCGACGTGCTGGGTCTGGACGCGCCGCGCGAGACGCTGGAGCCGGAGGGGATCGTCGGCGGCGTCGAGGTGGAGCTGGTCGGGCACGAGGTCGCCAAGTACCTGCGCCTGCTGACGAAGCCGAACGGGTACGTCCTGGAACAGATTTTGTCGCCGCTGGTCGTCAACACGTCGCCCTGGCATGAGGAGCTGGCCGCGCTGGCGCGGGCCGGCCTGAGCAAAAAGCTGTACCACCATTACGCGGGTTTCGCGCGGGGCGAATGGCGGGATTATCAGAAGGTGTCGGCGGGGCCGGGCACGGGCAAGACGGTCAAGCGGCTGCTGTACCTGCACCGCGTCCTGATGACCGGGATCGTGCTGCTGGGGGAGGGCGTGGTGGAGGCCAACCTGCACCGCCTGAACGAGCGGTTCGGGCTGGACCTGGACCCGCTACTGGCGATGAAGACGCGCGAGCAGGCGGACGTCGCGGGCGACGACTCGGCGTTTACCCAGGCTGTCGGCGGGCTGTTCGAGCGGCTGGACGAGGCGCGCGAATCGTCCCCGCTGCCTGAAGAAGTGCCGAACCGGGCCGCCCTGAGTGAGTTCTTGATACGGCTGCGCCTGTCCGGCGTCGGCCAGAGGGGTTAGCGTTTATGGCAAGCGTTGAGATGGAGATGGAAGAGGATGTCGAGCAGGTCTTGTTGACCGAGGAGCAGCTCGCGCAGCGAGTCGGCGAGCTGGGTGCGGAGATCTCGCGGGACTACGCGGGCAAAGAGCTGATGCTGGTCTGCATCCTGAAGGGCGCCAACATCTTCCTCGCCGACCTGGTCCGGCAGATCACCCTCCCGCTCTCCTATGACTTCGTCGCCGTCTCGTCCTACGGCGCGGACACCAAATCGTCCGGGGTCGTGCGTATTCTGAAGGACCTGGACGAGAGCGTCGAAAGCAAGCACGTCCTCGTCGTTGAGGACATCGTGGACACGGGCCTGACCCTGCGGCTGTCCTACCTGCTGGAGAACCTGCGCTCGCGGCGGGCCGCGTCCGTGAAGATCTGCACCCTGCTGGACAAGCCCTCGCGCCGCCGGGTGGATGTCCCCGTGGACTACTCCGGATTCACCGTCGAAGACCGCTTTGTGATCGGCTATGGCCTGGACTATGCCGGCAAGTACCGCAATTTGCCTTACATCGGCATCCTGAAGCCGGAGATCTACGGCGGCGGGTAAGGCAGCGCGCAAAGTCTCATCGTCAGGCACACGAAATCTCGTGTTTGTTTTTGTGCTGAGTGTGGTATAATGGCTTCGGAACCGGTTGTCACATCAGCCTCCACCGTGATTAAGCTCCGTCCCGTCAGGGTCCAGGCAGTCCGGCCCGCCATCTTTTATTTCCATCTTTTGTCTCTACCCCTGATTTCCGTTTGCGATCTGCGTTCTCTTTCGCTCCGCTGAACGCTTCTTCTCAGGCGCTCCGCAATCCCCATCGCCGAGTATCACGACCGACAATCATTTCCATCAATATTTTTCGGCATTATCCATTCCGATTACCAAAGGTAACCACACAGCACAATGGCACAAGACGATTCCGAGACCATCACATCACCACCACCCCAGGCCGAGTCTCCGAAGGCGGCGTCCCCCAAAGTTGACAACCCCATCCCCCCGCTGACGCCGCGCCCGCCCCGGAACGGCAAAGATGGCAGCCGGACCGCGCAGGCCGCGCCGGACGTGAACAAGGACGCGGAGAGGGAAACCAAAGAGCCGGCGTTTGCCCCCGATTCCGGTGCGTCGAGCGCAGGAGACGGGGCGGCACGGGGCGCCTCCGACGCGGACAGTGCGCTGACCAAATCGGGCGTGCTGGAGATCCTGCCGGAAGGGTGGGGGTTCCTGCGCCAGAACAACTTCGATCCGGGCAGCCAGGACATCTACGTCGCGCAGGCCCAGATCAAGCGCTTCAACCTCAAAACCGGCGACACCGTGACCGGCCAGGTCCGCCCGCCCAAAGACACCGAGAAGTATTACGGGTTGCTGCGCGTCGAGTCCGTCAACAGCGCTTCCCCCGATCAGGCGCGCAGCCGGGCCAACTTCGACGACCTGGTGCCCATCTACCCGGAAGAGCGCTTCATCCTCGAAACCGACCCGAAGAACCTCACCGCCCGCGTCATTGACCTCATCGCCCCCATCGGCAAAGGCCAGCGCGCCATCGTCGTCGCCCCGCCCAAGGCCGGCAAGACCACAGTCCTCAAGTCCATCGCCAACTCCATCACAACCAACCACCCCGAAGTGCATCTGGTCGTGCTGCTGATTGACGAGCGGCCCGAGGAGGTGACGGACATCCGCCGGTCGGTCAACGGCGAGGTCGTCTCCTCCACCTTCGACGAGCTGCCCGAGAACCACATGCGGGTCGCCGACATGGTGCTGGAAAAAGCTAAACGTCTTGTCGAGGCGGGCAAAGACGTGGTGGTGCTGCTGGACAGCCTCACCCGGCTCTCGCGTGCGTCCAACCTGACCGTCACCCCGTCCGGGCGCACTCTGCAAGGCGGCCTGGATCCCGCCGCCATCTACCGCCCGAAACGATTCTTCGGCGCGGCCCGTAACATAGAAAGCGGCGGCAGCCTCACCATCATCGCGACCGCCCTGGTCGAGACCGGGTCGCGCATGGACGACATCATCTTCGAGGAGTTCAAAGGGACCGGCAACTCGGAACTGAAGCTCGACCGCGAGATCGCCAACCGGCGCATCTTCCCGGCCATCAACGTCAAAGAGTCCAGCACCCGCAAAGAGGAACTGCTTTACGACGAGGACAGCCTGAAGGCCGTTTACCAACTGCACCGCGTCCTGGCGGGCCTGGGAACGGTGGAGGCCACCGAACTGTTGATTGACCGGCTCAACAACAGCAAGAGCAACAAAGAGTTCCTGAAGGTCATCAGCAAGACGGGACGACGCGAGGATTAACCAAGAGGATCAGGCATAAGGAATCGAGGAAAAGGTGCCAGGCGATTTCGATAAATTGTTCGACGATGATTGGCGGCCCCAGGAGTCCGACCCGGACGGCCTTTCTTCCCTCCGCCGTCAGAGCGAGGGGAGCGGCGGTTCCAGTGCGGAAGACGAGAACCGGACGCCGCGCTCCCTCAACGAAAAAGAAGTGAAGATCATGGGGGTCTACGCGCACCAGGACCAGGGCACCATCGCCAACCATTTCGTCCTGCTGCGCGACAACCGGGGCCGCCGCGTCCCGATCTTCGTGGGCCAGTTTGAGGCGTGGGCCATCTCGCTGGCCCTGGAAGGCGATGCGCCGGACCGCCCCTTCACCCACGATCTGATCCGGCTGATGCTGGACCGGCTGGAAGCCACCATCGAGCGGGTCGTCATTGACGATCTGTGGAACGAGACCTTCTACGCCAAGATCGGGCTGGTCAAGGCCAGCGGCGAGACGATGGAGATTGACGCCCGCCCGTCCGACGCCATCGCGCTGGCCCTGCGCGTCCGCGCCCCGATCTACATGGCCGAGACGGTCCTGGAAGCGACCATTCGGACCGAGTAGGTTCCCATCCGCCGTCAAACACCAAAGCCCCGCGCCCACCGCGCGGGGCTTTTTGCGTCGGGTACAATCCCCCCATGTTCAAGCGCCTCTCGTTCTGGCTCGGCCTGCTGCTCGGCGGGCTGGCATCCTTCGGTACGCGGCGGCTGTGGCCGCCGTCCCGTCCTACCCGTTTTGACCCGCTCCTCCATCTCGTCAGCGACGCCGTGCTCCTATGTGACGCTTCGAGTGGATTCGTTGACCTGAACCCCGCTGCGCGGGCGCTGTTCGGGCCGGGCGGCGCGGGCCTCGCGGGGCTGCGCTACCCCAGCGGCCAGCCCGTGCCGCCGGGGCAACTGCCGATCAGTCGCGCTCTCCGCACCGGCAGGATCGCCGAAGGGGAGGGCTATCGGTGCGTGTCCGCCGAAGGGACGGCGCGTGTCCTGGACATCCAGGCCAGGCCGCTACTGGGCGGTAACGCAGTCCTGATCGCCCGTGATCGGACGGAGGCCGGGGAAGGCCGGGCGCGGGAGATGGCGCTGGGCAGGCGGGAGCAGGTATTGCGCGACTTATGCCGCCGTCTTGCCGCCGCGCCGGGTGTCGGGGAGATGGCGCAGGCCGCTGTTGAAAGCGCGCTCGCTCTGGCGGACGGTCTGCCGGACGTGCGGGCGCGGCTTTACGCCTACGACAGCGATGCGAAGCGGCTGACGCGGCTGGCGTCTGCGCCCGATGACCGCCCCAGGCGGCCAAAGTCGCACCGGCAGTCGCAGCGCCCGACGTTCCCTTTTGATGCCTCCTCGCCCCTGCTCTGGTCCCTTTACGTCGCGCGCGAGCCGATAATTGGGGCCGATGTGGGTGACGAGGCGGCGCCCCCCGCCTACGCCCTGCCGCTTCTGGCCGGCGGCGTCGCGCTGGGACATCTTTCCCTGAGCGGCCCTGCCCCGGAAGCCCTCGCGGAGACGGGCTTGGGGGAGACGTTGGGCCTCTTCGCGTCCGTTACTGCGCTTGCATTGGCCGGCTCGCGTCAGGCGGCGCAGGCGGAACTCTTGGCGGCGCAGAGCGAGGCCTTGCGCACCGTCGCCCAAGCGGTCGCGGAGCGGACGGGGCAAGACGCCCTGGCGGACCTGGTCGGCCACGAGGTACGCCGCGCCCTGGGGGCTGAGGTCTGCACGCTGGCGCTCAAGAATGGGGAAGGCCTACATCTGGTTGGGATGGCGTATCGCGACGCGCAGTTGTTCCTTGACCGCTATGCCTCGGATGACGCCGCGCTCGTCGGGGATGTGGCACGGGAGGCCGTGCGAAAAGGCAGGACGGTCCAGCGCGCGGGTTTGGCGAACCCGCACTTTGAGGCCGGGGTCTGGCGAGCCTTCGCCGGGCAGTCAGGACGCCATTCCGTCGTTTCGGTCCCGCTGGCGGCGGGGCGGGGGGCGCTGACGGCCTATGCGGCGGGCGGCGGCTCGCTCCCCGACACGCAGATTACGTTCCTGGAAACGCTGGCCGCGCTGGTATCGGCTGCTTTGCCCCAAGCCATCCCGCCAGCAGAGCGCACAAGTTCGTGAACGTGCCGGCGTCGCCGGGCCGCAGGCAGAGCGCACCGACAGCGGCTTCTTGGGATCGGCCATAGGTCAGGTGGCTGCGGTTCGGCGCATCCACCGACCCGGCGTAGAGGCACCAGGCGCAAGCGACAGTGCGCCGCCCCGCCTCGTCCACGATGCCGTCGCGGTAGGCGTGCATCTGGTTGATGTCCTCGCCCTCCTCGCCCCCGAGCGCATACGGCTTGAACTTGGCGTCCAGTATCCACAGGCGGTCATCCGAAGCCAGCGTGATGTCCGGCTGCATGGTGTGGGAGAGCGAGTGCCGGCCCTCGGCGAAAGTCTGGTTGTAGACTAGGGACAGCCGCCCGTCTTTGGGTGAGCGGAGCGCAACGCGCCCCGCCCTGCCCGTCGCCAGGGTGAACGTCAAGCGGCCCTCGCGGACGGCGAACAGGCCCGGCGCGTCGCCCGCCGGCTGGGCTGCCGCCTGATAGCCCAGCGCGCTCAAGGCGTCCAGCACGGCAAACAGGCACCACGTCTCGTACAGCCGCCAGGACTCGCGGGGCGGCAGCGTCAGCCGGGGATTGTCCCAGTCGAACCCGAAGCCGGCGCGGTAGCGGATCATCTCCTGGAAGATGCGCGCGTACTCGGGCCGCCCCGCTGCCCGCCGCGTCGGCGGCTTGGTCCAGGCCGCAGGGTCATCCCCGACCGTCCCCCACCAGGGCAGGTGGAGCAGTCCCCCCAGGCGTCGCCCGCAAAGCTCCGCCCTCTCGGCGGCTTCCGCCTCCTCCTCCGCCTCGGCGATTCGCGCGATGGCCGCGCAGTCCCGCTCCAGCGTCCGCAGAAATGACTTGACGGCGCGGTTCTCGGGCGTGTCGTGGGACAGGACGGTGACGCTCTCCTCCAGGGAGCGGAGGTCGGGGCCGCGCCGGGCCGCTTGCAGCAGCGCCGGGGTCGTGACGCGGCGGGCGCGGAGGGCGGGCGCGATGGGGCGCGACTGCGTGCGCGCGGCGAGAAGCGGGTCTCGCCCGATCTGCGCCGCGTCCTGCGTCAAGAGCGGCAGCGCATACTCGATGAAGCCGAGCCGTTCCACAGGGGACTTGCGGGCCGTGAGGGAGCCGGGAGAAACGTCCAGGTCCTGCCACGGCTGGCCGGGGAACAGCCGCGCACCCGCCGCCAGCGAGACGCGGGCGATGTCGTCCAGCATCCGTGCCCGCTCGCCCGGCGTCAGCATCCGCCGCCAGTCGGGTTGTTCGGCGTCGTTTATGTCCCCGCCCAATGTCTTTCCTAACGCGCTTCCCCCCCGGCGAGAATGCGCGGGGTGTAGTCCGCCTTGGCCGCCTTCGGATCGCCCTGGGGGTATGGCTGGAACGTCAGCACGGCGTTGACGCTTCCTTTCGGCGCCAGGGCTGGGAAGTTGTGGTAGAACACGCCGGATGGCCCGGAAGCGCTCGTCGTGCCGTTGCCGCTCCCGCTGTCCAGGGCCAGCCTCACGCCTGCGCTCAGGTTGTCCAGCACCAGCGAGACGGGGCCGGGGAGGGCTACCGCGCTTGTGTTGGTCAGGGTGACGGTTTGGCTAAGACGCCCGGTCGCTTTGTCCACTTTGATCCTGTCGCGCTTGACTTTGACTTGCGCCGTGACGTTCGACCCCTGGGCGGGGGACTTCACGCCGTAAACCAGGATGCTCCCCCCGGTCGCCACATAGACGTGCCCGTTGGTGACGGTCGGCGCGTTAAACTTCATGAAGTTCCGATAAACGACTCCATCAATGGTTGGGGCGGTGTCGCCGCTGTTGTAGAGTTCCTCCAGCGTCGCGGCGTCGTAGGCGTGCAGGCGCAGGTGCCCCGGATCGGCGTGGTCCTGCATATTCACGCCGGTCGGATAGTAGGACTCCGTCGCCCACACGATGCCGTCGTCGGAGCCGTTGGCCGAGACGCTCGGGGTCGCCCCCGGAAACCCGAACCGCTGCGACGTATTGGCGACGGTCTGCGCTTCCTCCAGGCGCCCGTTCGCGATCGGCACGCGCTTGAGGTATTCGCCCGTCCGCAGGTAATAAACCGCGCCGTTGAAGTAGGCCGGGACGCTGTAAAGGCCGTACCAGTGCTTGCTGGTGTTCCCGTCGCCGTCGGCGGGCACCTCGATCTCCTGGACGACGTTGTTCCTGACCGCGTCGAACTTGCCGAGCGAGTCGCGGTCCACCAGGGAGAGCATCCCGACCTTGCCGCCCGAGAGCATCAGGTGGCGGTGCCGGGGGCTGCCGGCGGAGTCCGGCAGGAGCAGCAATGCACTCGTGCCCATGTCGGCGTCGCCCCGGTCCAGCCCGACGTGGTTGAACGGGCAGAAGTAGTCCGTGACTTTGAGCGTGCCGCCGTCGAGCTTGAGGAAGCACTCCCCCCAGTTCCCCGTCGGGGCGTCGAAGACGCCGTTGCCGGTCGCCAGGTAGACGTTCCCGGCGGCGTCAACAGACGGCGAGCCGCCGCTCTGCCAGATGCCCGCGCCGTACCTGTTGACACTTGGCGAATCGTTGAGCGCGGCCTTCATGGCTCCCGTGCGAGCGTCGTAGGCGATCACCCAGCCGTGGTAGGGACCACGATCCTGGTAGGATGCCCAGGCCAGGTAGACCTTCCCTCCGTTCAGCACAAGCCCGCACCGCTGGTTTGCCAGGTCCGGGCGGAACGTGATCGGGCCGGTTTCCGGCCGTCCTTCCGTGCCCGTGGAGGTCGCGGTGATTTCCACCGGGAAGCCGGGTGCAAACTTGTTCGCGCCGGTCGCGCAGTCGAGCGCGTACAGGCGCTGGTGAAAATCGGCAGGCGTTAGCCCGCCGTCGTCCATCGTCAGGACGACGACATACAGTGTCCCGGTCGCCGGGTCTATCACCGGCGTTCCGGTGATGCCGACCTCCGGCTGCAAGTCGCCGTTGCCCGGAAAGGGCCGGCGCGTCTGCCCGTCCACAAAGTCCGTCCGCTTCCAGAGTGTCGCCCCGGTGTCGGCGTCGAAGGCGTAGACGCTGTCATGCTCGGTGGCGACAAACAGGACGTTGTGCCGCCCCCCGCCGGGCAACGGCAAGCCGGCCAGGTACAGAGGCTGTGCGTAGATTTCCGCGCCGCTCAGGTTGTGGGGGATGTTTGGCCCGACTTGGGGGTCCACGGGGATGCGGAACAGCAGGCCGAACCGTCCCGCGCGCAGGAGCGCGGGGGTCAGCACCGTCTCTTGCACGTTCTGGCCGGTGTTGGCTAAATCGTTGTGCGACTTCAAGACGTCGGCGGTCTGGGCCAGCGCCGGGCGGGGGGCAAGGGTCATTGCCGCCGCCAGGCCGAAGCCCAGAATGAGTATTGTCTTCTTCCATGATCGGGACATGCGAATCACTTTCTAAATGTCCTTCGTTTTCAAAGGAACTTTCTGCATAAAGGTCAGTAGATCGGCTCGTCTTTGTCAAAGGCCATAATCAGGATACCACACACCAGCATGATGCAGCGTCAGTCACTCGTGGAACTGAACGTATCCTGTTTCCTCGCCGCGCGCGTGCATCCGGGCGAGTTTGGCCGCCGTGTGCCGCAGCCCGTCCGCGTCCGCCCAGGACTGGAGCCGCGCCAGAAGCGGGGCCAGCGTCTCGGTCGGCCCGTGCAGTTTCGGCAGGACCTTTTGGGTCATCTGCAAGTCCAGGGCGAGCGCGAAGTTCGCCTCTTGCTCAGGCAGCAGCAGTCCCGCACCGGTTTCCCCGTCAAAGCTGTTAGCGAGGAACATCAGGACGTCGTCGCGGACGCGGTAGGCGAAGTGCAGGCGGTGCGCGTAGAGCAGATCGTTGACCGCCTGGAGCGCGGCCAGGGCGCGCTCGGGGAACGCGGCGTCGAGCCGCGACAGCCGCTCCCGCGCCCGCCCGACGCTGGCCGTGCGCGCGTTCAGAAAGAGTGACTGCCGTGCGGCGGGCGACGCGCCCAGGTCCTCGTCGAGTCGCGTGCTCCCCTTGCCGCCCACGGCCCCGGCCAGCCCCGCCAGAAGGGGCGGCTCGTCGAAGTCCAGCGTGTTCGCCCGGTCCAGCACCTTGCGCGAAAAGCCGTGCGTCGTCTCGTCCACGTTGACTGTGCCCGTCACGAAAAGATTAGGCGGCAGAACCAGGTCCGGCACGTCTTCGTGCAGCGGGATTCGGTGCGCGCGGGACTCCAATGCGGACAGGTAATCCGCCAGATAGTGCTCGACGCGGGCCAGATTCATCTCGTCCAAGCAGACAAAGAACGCGCGCTGCCGGTTCTCCGGCAAAGCGGCGCGGCGGGCGATCTCCAAAAACGGCGTCGAGACGTAGCGGTTCGCGAGGAGGTTATGGTAGCCGAACAGCGGGGCCGAGTCGTTCCAGTCGGGCCGGACGGGGAGGAGCCGGAACTGCCCGGCGTTGTGCCCGGTCATCGCCTCGGCGAACAGCTCGGCCAGCCGCGTCTTGCCCGTCCCGGACACGCCCGAAAGGATCGCGAACGGCTTCGTCTTGAGCGCAACGTAGTAGGAGCGGAGGCGATAGGCGGGGAAGGTAAATCCCTGCCCCAAGGCATACTCTTCCAGGGCTGCCAGCAGAGTCGTTTCGGTCAACGCGGGCGGCGGGGCCGCGTAGCCCGCGCCCGGCTCGCGCACGGCGGTTGGCGTCGGCGCGGCGAGGGCGACCGGGAAAACGTCGGCCCGCAGGGCCTCGTCCACTTCCGGGTACGTCGCCACGCCCAGCGCCTCGCGGACCTGCGCGTAGACGGGGAACAGGGCCAGCAGGCTCTGCGCCGCGTCCGGGCGGCCCGCCTCGGGCGCGGGGAACCCGTACAGGCCGGCGGCCTCGGCCAGCGCCTCACGCCGCTGCTCCGGCGTCAGAGCAAGGCGGCGCAGAGCGGGGCGCGTCACTAGGGGGTAAGTGTCGGGGGCGAAGGCGCAGAGCAGGCCCGAAGCCGTTTGAACGCCCGTTCCACGCACGGCGAGAAAGGCGCGCAGGCGTTCCGGCAGGGCCTCGCTGCCGAACAACAGGCGGCGCAGGCGGTCGTCGAAGCCCTTCGGATCGCTCGCGTGCAGTCGCCGGGACAGGTTGCCATTGGGGGCCAGTTCCGAGGCCGCCCGCAGCAGCCGCGCCCGCTCCTCCTCGGTTAGCGGGCGTCCCGCCCGCAGGCCGGATACGGCCAGTGCCTCGGCGAACGCCAGCGCGGCCCGCGCCTGGGCCTCGCGTCGCGTCCAGAAGTCGAAGCGCCGCTCCCCTTCGTCCAGCCCGGCGCGGATCGCCGCCAAGCGGGCGCGCTGCGTGTCGTTAAGCGTGAACATGATGCCAGATGCCGTTTGCTGAGACTTGTTGGCATCTATTATACCCGATAACGCCGTCTATTCGCTTCTCTTCCCCGTCACCACATAGAGTGGGTCGGAGCGGCCGGGGCGGGGGCTGATGTCCGCTGCCTCGACCGAGTCCCAGCCGCCGCTCTGCTCGAAATACAGGCGGACGAGGGCGACGTGCTGGGCGTCGTCCGTGCCCAGCCAGAGCCGGGTCGCTTTGGTGGGGAAGCAGCGGTTGGAGAACGAGACGAGGAACCGCCCGCCGGGGCGCAGGACGCGGCGGACGTCGGCGAAGACCTCGACGGGATGCAGGAGGTACTGGACGCTGACCGTGCAGAGCGCCACGTCAAACGACCCGTCGGCGTAGGGCAGGGCGGGGTCGTCGTTCAGGGAATGGACGACGTGGTCGGTGAGCTGGGCGTTCGCCGCCAGTTCGGCCTCGTTCATGCCCAGCCCCGCAACCCGATGGCACCGGGCGCGCACGTCCGGCGGCAAATGCGTCAGGTACGCGGACATCAGATCGAGCACATCGGCGTTGTCAGGGACATACGGGCGGAAGAACGCGCCCAGGGCGGCGATGGCGGCGGCGTCGATGTGCGCGACCAGACGCGGCGACTGATAAAACCCGAAGTCTGAGGACTCGTCCTGCCGCCGGAAATACTGCTCGGGGATGTCTTCTAGTCGCATCGGTCGGTCTGCAAACATTCGATAAAGAAGGCGGCCAGCCGCTGGTGGCCGTCGTCGTTCAGGTGCGCCTCGTCGGCGGACAGCGCGGCGAAATTCTGAGCGTCAATGCCCGCGTTCTCCCCCGCATCGGCGATCTTCAAGCCGTAGCGGTCGGCCAGGTGCCGGACCACGCCATTGTAATCTTCCAGAACCAAGCCCTGCGCGTTGGGCGTCTCCCCGTCCGCGCGATAAACCAGTGTACTCAAGACGATCTGCGCGTCGGGCAGGTTCTCGATCAGCCCGCGCAGGGCGGTGTCGTAGTCCCACAGGAACGTCCCCTGCCGGAACTGCCCCGCCTCGCCCAGCGGCTTGCCCGCCGCGAAGTCGTTGGCCCCGTACAGAATGATGATGATGTCGGGCGCGGCGTGGAGGACATCCGGGACGCGCCCGATGCCGCTCTCCTCGTCCGCGATCATCCCCGAGTCGTCGCGCCCGGCCATGGTCGTCCCGCCGATGCCGAGGTTGATCTCCTCCCAGCCAAGCGTTTGGCAGATCAGCGTGCTGAACCGCTTGTCCGGCGACGAGGCCCCGTCCCCCTGCACCGTGGAGGCCCCGAAAAAGACTGCTTTGGTCATGAGAAGTTATGCCCGGTTGGGAGGAACTTCAACCGGTCGGCAGCGCCTGGATCAACTCCACCCGGTTGCCGAACGGGTCCCGGAATTCAAAGCGCGCATAGCCGGGGATGGGCACGCCTTCCAGCGCCTCGATGCCCTCCCCCGCCAGCCTCGTTCGCCACGCTTCCAGGTCATCCACGAGGTAGGCCAAGTGGGCCTTTGTCGCCTGACGCTCTACGCCCTCTTCGGTCCCGACATGCACCTGCCGATCCCCGACTTGCAGCCAGAACCCGCCGCGCCCTGCCAGCGACGCGGGCTTTTCCACTTCCGGCAGGCCCATGACGCCGCAGTAAAACCGCCGCGCGTCCTCCTCCGCCCCTTTCGGGACCGTGATCTGCGCGTGGTGCAGGTCAAGTATCATTTTTATGCTCCCTCATCCACCGAGCTTTCCAGCGTGTTCAGCAAAGAACCCACTGTCTCTTGCAGGATATTCCACTCCGGTGGTGCTTGTTCCCACCAGTGGAAGCGCACACCAGCCCAATGGTCACCCATCCCTAGCTCGTAGCTCGTCCCGTCAAGACCTAGATGCTTTCTGCTCAGGAGCAATGGAACAGGAGATGAAAGCAACAAGGCTATCATGCTCTCGACTCCATGCGCGGCCTCTTCTGTGAGAGACCGCGTGGTAAATGTCAGGGCCGGTGAGAGACGTCTCAGGTACTTTAGGCGAAGCACCGTTAGACGCTCAATGGGATGATAAAACATATCCACATCCCGTTTTTGATCCCATCTGACCCCAGCCGCAATGTAGCGGCTTGAACCCTTTGCGTCCTGATCCGTGACGCGAAAAACTTCCCACCCTGTAACGGCATCAAAAGAAGGTAGTCGCACGATCTGCAACAGCCGTTCATTCGCCTGGCCGTGTATACTTTCAGGCCGGAACCCGACGCGAACGGCTGTCAGCGCAAGGCTACGAAAAGCCTCCCACTCCCTCTGACGTGATTGCGATTCTGGTATTTCTTCCGAGGACATGGCAAGAAACCTGTTACAGCGTCACCGTCTGGTATTCGTTCTCGCAGGGGACGCCATCGGTCAGGCGAAGGGTCCTGGCGTCCAGGTCCATGATGACGGAGGTGACGGTGATGTAGTGGTGCTCCGGCGGCTCCAGGCCCTCGGCGGCGTGGCGGCAGATGCCGTAGGGGTAGCGGACATGATCGCGCAGGTCGGCCTCGATGTCTTCGACGGCGATCTTCTCGCGAGCACCCAGCAGTTCGCCCAGGCGGGACCGGCGGCCCACCGAAAAGGGGCGCTTGGGGTTCGGCGGCTCCGCGACGCCGATCTCGGCGGGGTCGGTGAAGTTGTTGGTATGAACCAGGCAGCCGCCCTCGCAGCCGAGCAGGCGCAGCTTGTCCGGCGCGGCCTCAATGTCCACCACGCGGTCCGGAGTCTGGGCGATGAGGAAGTTGGTGGAGCAGGCGCGAGCTTCGCCCGTCACGACCCGGACGGCGGCGTCGAAGTCGCGGGCGCGCAGGATCTCGTAGCAGCGGACGTGGAACGGCTTGGCGAGGGTGGACCAGTCATCGTCCGTGCTGGTCATGCCGTTGATCGCCAGGCCGATCCCGGCGCTGTTCAGGCCGATCTTGCCGCCGACGATGCCCGCCTCGGTGAAAGCCAGCGTCTCCATCCCGTCCGGGTCGGTCGCGTGCAGGACGGCCCCCTGCACCTGCGGAATCCAGTCCCAGTTCTGGCCGACCAGCAGGTGCCCGTTGGCCGAGGCTTCCGGCAGCACGGCAAAGGCGGTGCAGCCGTCCACGTCTTCGCTTTGGGCGTTGTGGCCGAACTGATAGTACAAAATCTCGTAGCGCACCTGCAAGGCGGCGATGTCATCGGGCGCGAACCCGGACCCGTCGGCCACGCCGCGCATCCCCTCAAAGTAGTCCCGGTTCTGTCCCTCGATGGCTTTGGCGTAGCGCCGCGCCCGGTCCAGGACTTCCGGGCGGGCCAGGCCGGTTTCCCGCTCGAACCGAGCGAAGTAGACGTCCAGATTGTGGGCGATGCGGCCTTTCAAGGCTTGCCCGTGCTGGACGCCCTGCTCATACGCCGTCCCCGTCAGATGCACAACCGGCAGTGTCACTTTGTTTCCTCTTTCAGCGCCTTCACCATGTCCAGCCACGCGGGCTGCCGGACGAAGCCCAGCCGCGCGTTGATGCCGAGCATCCCCCGGTTGTTCGCCTCGTTCCAGGTCTTGATCCGAGGATACCCGTTTTCCTTCGCCCAGGCGATGTTTTTCACCTTTAAGGCCAGCGCGATTCCCTGCCGCCGATGCCCGCGCCTTACGCCCGTCAGCCCGGTAATCAACTCGCCGCCCCCGCTCGCCTTCAGCATCGTCAGGCCGACATACTCGCCGGCTTGGACGGCGAACAGAGAAGCGTCGGGCAGCAGGCCGGGGTTCTTGAGGAGCGCCGACAGCCACACGGCCTTTTCCACGGCGGTGCGCGGCTCCGCCGAGGGCACGTCGGCGGCCAGTTCCTCCGCCATCTCGTAATGTTTCTGCCAGTGCCCCGGCGCGTCTTGCAGTTCCCGCAGCGTCCTGAACTCGACGCCCGAGGCAGCGACCCGCGCCCCGGCGTCCGCCCACGCGGCGGGGTCAAAGGCGGCCACGTCCAGCCGCGACTCGAAGGCGCGCATATCCTCGGCAAACCCCCGGTCGTGCAGGAACCGGACGCTCCGCGCCCGATCTTCCCGCGCGCGGGCGCGGACGGAAAGCGGGTCCAGCGGCGCGAGAGCCGACATCACCTGCTCGTACAGCGCCTTGCCCAGCCCCAAGCCTTGACTGTCCGGCTGGACAATGACGTTGATCTGGAACCGGCGCGGGTGGTAGGAACTTGACCGCTGGCCGTATTCGCCGTAGCCGACCGGCTGGCCGTCCCGCGTGATGAGCCAGCGCTCAAGCCGGCACTTGGGGTCCCGGCGCGCGTCCCCGAACTCCTTTTCCTCGGCGGACGTGGGGTAGTCGGGAAATGCCGCGCCGGCGATGCGGGCGAGGGCGGGGTAATCCTCGGGAGTGAACGGGCGGATCAAGCCTGACATCTCAGTATTGCTTCCCTCGGTCTTCACGTTCCCGCCGCGACAAATCACGGTAAAGAACGGCTGTGGCCCCTACCCATACCAGAGTGCTAACGGCTTGTAAGGAGCGGAGGAGCAAGACTGGCTTGTGGGGTTGCTGTATAGTTGCTGCCATGACCGCAACCATTGATCCATAGAAAATGAAACCAAGTGTGTAACAGAGCAGAACCAAAAACAGGTTTGGTCTTCCGCTTTGCCGCCGACGGAATTCGTTAGCGGTAAAGCCGAGAAGGATGACTGCCACGGAAAACAAGCCAAAAGCGATTCTGTCAAAGATGATTTGGTCTGTCTGCCAATTCGGGTCAATGTTCATGGTAATTACTTTCCCATTCGGCTGTTCCACGCGCCGCCGCGCATTCCCTGCCGGTGGGGGCAAGCAGGAGTGTCACGGCGTCACTTCCCTTGCCGCGTCAGCGTGATCTGCTGGCGCGTGTCGGGCCGCGTCAGGGTCAGCGTGTCGCCCGCAATCTGATAGGCGAACGTCGTCTCCATCGGGCTGGCGAGCAGCACGACTTTTGGCTCTCCGCCGAGGACGATGACGCGGGCCGTCGTCCGCTCGGTCAGGACGCCGTGTTGGTCCGTCCACGTCCCCTGCGCCGTCATCGCTCCCTGCGGCAGCGTGAGCGTCAGCGCCTGGGTGCCGTCGGCCCGTATCTCCCACACCGACGGGACGGCGGCGCTGCCCGCCGCCATCGTTCCGTGCCACTCCCCCACGAGCGGCGGCGCGGGCGGGGGGCGCTCGGCGCAGCCGGCGAGGGCGGCGCTCAGGAGCGCGGCGGGCAGAGCGGCGCAAAGTCGGGGGGGTCGCAGGCGGGTCGGGAATGCCATGTTCGCCTGCCTGTTCGGCGCGGGGAGTGTGGTTTCCTGCACGCTCTCTGCTGGCGGCCCGATTCAGGGTATAACGATGGCGACAGGAGGCCCGTATGCCAAGATTACCGTTCGCCCCTCCCACTCTGAAGACTGTTCCGGGTCAGGTCGGCGGCGCGATGCGCCTGTGGACGCTCGTCAAGTCGCTGCAAACCCAGGACATCGCCGAGGCCGCCGAGCGGCCGTTCCACCTCGCCCTCGTCGGGACGGAGGACCACGCCCGCCTGCTGACGGCCCGGCTCGCCCTGGAATCCGCCGCGCCGCGCGATCTGGGGCCGCAGGGGCCGGCGGATGTCCGGCCCTTTGTCGCCCATTATGCGAGTCGGGAGGCCGCCCCACCCGGTTCCCTGCCGCTGGACGCGGACGCGCTGACGGCGGACGAGGCGAGCTTGGCCGCCGCCCTGGCGCGGATGGTGGCCGAGCAGCCCGACCTGCGGCTGGCCCTGGCCCGGCGGGTCCCAGCCTTCCGCCCCGCCGTGGTGTCCTGCCTGATCTCCGAAGCGGCGCGGGACAACGCCAAGATCGCGCTCGTTTCCGCCCTGCCGGGGCTGGTCCCCTTCACGGCCTTCCTGCTGCCCGCGACCGCGCTGGGCGACATGGTGCTCCTGACCAAGAACCAGATCCTACTCTTGCTGCGGATCGCCGCCGCCTACGGCAAAGACATGGACCTGCGCGCGCGGACGCGCGAGCTGCTGCCGGTCGTCGGCAGCGCCTTCGGCTGGCGCGCGGCGGCCCGCGAGCTGATCGGCCTGGTGCCGGGCGGGATCGGGCTGCTGGTCAAGGGCTGCGTCGCCTACGCCGGGACCTACACCGTGGGCAAGGCCGCCGCCGTATATTACAGCACGGGCCAGGCGCTTTCGGCGTCCCGGCTGCATCAGCTTTACAACGACGCCTTCCGGGACGCCGTGGCCCGCGTCCGCCCGCTCCTGCGCCGGAGCAGGACGCGCCCGACGGTTGACAAACCCGCCGAAGTGCGGGTATAATAACGCGCAAACTTTGGCAACAATCCCTTCTGAACACGCCGTATAGGAAGCACTGGCCGCTCCGTGGGTCCAACAGGGTCTTGCCCTGGCGGCTTCGGGGCGGGCAGTGCTTCCGTGTTATGGCCCTGGGCCATCGGACGAACGAGAACAAAATTACCTCCCGTGCAAGGAGAATAACAGACTTGGGTGACATTGAAGAGATCGTGCTGACCCCCGCCGGATACAAAGAATTGGCCGACGAACTGGAATCCCTGCGGACCACGGAGCGGCGCGAGGTCGCCGAGCGCATCCGCGACGCCATCACTTATGGCGAGCTGACGGAGAATTCGGAATACGAGGATGCCAAGAACGCGCAGGCGTTTCTGGAGGGCCGCATCGAAGACCTGAAACACATCATGCAGATCGCCCGCCCACTCGACCTGGAGGAAATCCCGACCGACTATGTCGGGCTAGGCTCCGTGGTCACGGTCAACGACGAGGAGGACGACTGGGAGTTCACGCTGGTCTCGCCCGTCGAAGCCAACCCCAACCGCGAAAAGATCAGCGACGAGTCCCCCGTCGGCGAGGCCCTGCTGGGCAAGAAAGTCGGTGACACCGTGACCGTCTCCACCCCCGCCGGCAAGACCAAGTACCAGATCGTCGCCATCCGCAAATAGCCGAAAACGAGGGGCGCGGCAGGTTTTGCCGCGCCCCTTTCTTTTAATCCGACTTTGGCAATTCTTGCTGATAAGCAACAAGCCTAATGTTATCGGCTTAGATGAGCGGTTCCTTCTCTAAGCAAAGCACAATGCAGACTCTAAAACCGGGGAAGATGTTGATATGAGAACTCAATCGCGCTGCGTCATGTTGGCGGTATGTATTGCATCATTAGCAATAGGCTTCGTGGCCAGAGGTAATTCGCGGAGTGAGGCATCTGCACAGAGTATTGGCTTTACAGGCAAGGAACTGGTAGACTTCAATGCGAACATGGACGAAGTCCGAGGCTACGACAAGAAGATATTCGGTTCAAAGGATGTCTCTGCCGAAGAAGCCAAGCGCATGACGACGAAAGAATTGATCACGCAGACGAGCCGGCTGAACCTGTTTCTTCTGCCCATGCTCTATGATGATCCGAAGATTGGGATGTATCGCGCTTCCCGATGCTCAAACTCGATGGCGGAATTGCTGGGTCGCAAAGATTTCACTGCCGCCTTCCTTCAAGCCTATTCGTCCTTCGATCCAAACCCAAAGACCAATCCACATTTCGAGGATGAGGGCCGGCTGTTCGCGACGAGTTGGATGCTTTCGTTACAAGCTTACCCTCCCCTGCAAAGCCAGTCGGTAGGACACGAGAAAGAGATTCTGTCGGCCCTGTGCAAGAAGTATCGGGAGATGCAGAAGGTCAACGCCTCTTATCCAAAGGGGCAAGACCCCTATGGGCCTGGATGCTTCGCGTTGGGACCTGCTCAACGGTATGCTAAGAAAGTGTTTCCGAAAGCGCGCATCCTTTCTGTGCATTCGGATAAGGATGTAAGAATAGGAGTTCAAGAATTAGAACGGCTCTGCGGCAGTTGATCCCCGTGATCCCCGAGCGAACTACGGGCAACAACGGTCACATCCTGCCCTTCGTGCGATTCCAGGGCGGCCGCATGGAACTGGCCGGAGAAGCCCAGGACGTTTTACAGGTAGCGGTGCCGAAGAAAGAGCGGTCTTAGTGGAGGCGGAGCTTAAGTCGCCGGCAATCCCTTCAAGCGGCCCTGTCCGTAAGGCTCTGCAAGAAAAGGGGCAGTTCTGGACACCGGCTTGGGTGGCAGAGGCGATGGTTGCTTATGTGCTTGGGCAAGGAGCATCAAGCCTTTTCGACCCAGCGGTCGGGGCGGGCGCTTTCTTCAAGGCGGCGAAAACGTGGTCTCAGGAAACGGGGCGGCCGGTCAGCCTCAGCGGGATGGAGATAGACGCTGCTGCGCTGGGGGAAGCCTCTGCGAATGGACTAGGGAAAGCCGATTTAAGTGCCGTCCAGATCGGCGATTTCGTTTTAGCCCCGCCGCAAACATCCTTCCCCGCGATTGTCGCCAACCCGCCTTATATTCGTCACCACCGGCTTTCCGCAGCGACCAAGGCCGAGTTAAAGACCTTCGCCAAGCGACTGATCGGCATGACAATTGATGGCCGCGCGGGGCTGCATGTCTTCTTCCTCCTGCGCGCTCTTCAGCGCCTCAACCGAGGAGGGCGGCTGGCGTTCATCGTGCCGGCGGATACTTGTGAAGGCGTCTTTGCCGAAACCCTCTGGGCCTGGATCGTCCGCAGTTACCGTTTAGAGGCGGTCGTGACGTTCGCCCCGGAAGCCACCCCGTTCCCCGGCGTGGACACCAACGCTGTTATCCTAATGATTCGGAACGAGCCACCCACCGAGCAGTTCGTTTGGGCGAAGTGTCTCACGGCCTCGCGCGACGGTCTGCGCGCGTGGGCACAGTCCGGGTTTGAGGAACCGGGCGAGTGCCTGGAAGTGCATGAGCGGTCTGTTCGGGAAGGGCTTCAAACCGGCCTGAGTCGGTGCGCTCAGTCCGCGCCGCATGACGGCTTTACGCTCGGCAATTTCGCGTCCGTGCAGCGGGGCATCGCAACGGGTGCAAACGAATTCTTTTTTATGACGGCCGAGCAGGCGCGCGAGCGCGGCATCCCGCCGGAGCTGCTCAAGCGGGCGGTGGGGCGGACGCGCGATGTCGAAGGGGAGGAAATCACCGACGAGCGGCTGCAAGCGTTGAATGACATGGGGAGGCCGACCTACCTGCTGTCTTTGGATAGGACCGAGGCCGCCGAACTGCCCCCCGCCTTGCAGCGCTATCTCCAGACAGGAGAGGATCTTGGGCTTTCGGTACGCCCCTTGATCGCGCAGCGCCGCCCCTGGTACAAGATGGAGACCAGGGAAGCGCCGCCGTTTCTGTTCGCTTATTTGGGCCGCCGTTCCGCCCGGTTCATTTACAATCGGGCAGGCGTCCTGCCGCTCACGGGCTTTTTGTGCGTCTATCCACATCAGGCGGACGCGGCTTCGCTCGAAAAGCTCTGGCGGATACTGAGGCACCCGGAGACGGTTCAGAACCTGGCGCGCGTGGGGAAGTCTTATGGGTCGGGCGCGATCAAGGTCGAGCCGCGTTCCCTGGAGCGGCTGCCCATTCCCGCCCATCTGACGGACGCCCAGGACCTGGTGCCCCGGCAGGAAGCGGTTCAATTGCCGCTACAGTTTTACGAGAAGAAGCGAAAATACCCCGCCGCACCGATGCAGGGAGTTTAGAGAAGGAACACGCGCTTGTCCGAGGACACACCCACACAGAACACGCCGCCAGCCGAGGGCGTTGACCCGATCCGGCGGGGGAAGCTCGACGCCCTGCGGGCGGCGGGGCGCGACCCGTTCGCCGCCGAGCGGTTCGACGTCACCCACCACGCCGCCGAGATCGTCGCCGACTTCGACCGGCTGGACGGGCACACCGTCTTCCTCGCCGGGCGCGTCACCTCGCTGCGGCTGATGGGCAAGGCCGCCTTCCTGGACCTGACCGACGCGACCGGGCGCATCCAGCTTTATGTCCGCCGGGACGAGATCGGCGAAGACCTTTACGGCGACATCCAGCACCACCTGGACCTCGGCGACATCGCGGGCGTCTCGGGCTTTGTCTTCAAGACCAAGACCGGCGAAACTTCGGTCCACGTCCGCGAGTGGACGCTGCTCGCCAAGTCCCTGCGCCCCCTGCCGCTGGGCAAGGAGTACGAGACCGAGGCGGGCGAGGAGAAGCACGCGGGCGGCCTGCGCGACCCCGAGCTGCGCTACCGGCAGCGGTCGGTGGACCTGCTGGTCAACCGCGAGTCGCGCGAGCGGCTGCTGGGGCGCATGAAGGTCGCGCGGGCGATGCGCGAGTATCTGGACAAGCACGATTATCTGGAAGTCGAGACGCCCGTGCTGCAAACGGTCGCGGGCGGCGCGGCGGCGCGTCCCTTCCTGACCCACCACAACGCCCTGGACCTGGAACTGCACCTGCGGATCTCGCTGGAACTCTATCTGAAGCGGCTGATCATCGGCGGCCTGGACCGCGTGTACGAGATCGGGCGGGTCTTCCGCAACGAGGGCATCTCGACGCGGCATTCACCCGAGTTCACGATGATGGAGGTGTACGCCGCGTATGCCAACCTGGACGACATGATGACACTGGTGGAGGGGATGTACCGGCACGTCTGCCGCGCCCTGCACGGCCGGGAGCAGTTCGTCTACGGGGGGCAGGAGGTTGATCTGGCGCCCAACTTCGCCCGCCTGCCCATGCTGGAAGGCATCCGCCGGAACGCCGGGGTGGACCCCGGAGAGCTGGCGACACTGGAGTCGGCCCACGCCGTCCTGACGCGGCTGGGCCTGCCGACCGAGAACGAGCCGACCGTCGGCGGCATCATCGAGAAGCTACACGAGAGGTTCACGCAGCCGACGCTGATCCAGCCGACGTTCATCACCGACTTCCCGACCGAAACGTCGCCGCTCGCCAAGAAGACGCCGGGCGATCCGCTCCTGACCCGCCGCTTTGAGGTCTACATGGCCGGGGCCGAACTGGGCAACGCCTTCAGCGAGATCAACGACCCGCTGGACCAGCGCGAGCGGTTCGCGGCACAGTCCGATCTGCGGGCGGGCGGGGACGCCGAGGCGCACCCGATGGACGAGGACTTCCTGCGCGCGATGGAGTACGGGATGCCGCCGACGGGCGGCTTCGGCGGCGGCGTGGACCGGCTGGCGATCATCCTGACGGACGCGCCCTCCATCCGCGACGTCATCCTGTTCCCGCTCCTGCGGCCGGAGCGCGGGTAGCCGGGGCGCGATGACTACGGCTTTTCCCCCGCGAGCTTCGGAGCGCGACGGCCGACGGCTGTCCGGGCTGCTGGCCGCCCTGGTCTTGTGCGCCGCCGGCCTGCTCCTGTTCGTCCATGTCGAGGACCACCTGGCGTGGCAGGAACTGGACGCCGCCCGGCAGTGCGCGTTCCTGTCCGCCGACAGCCTCTGGATCTGGGG
>CAXTWM010000029.1:0-23156 GCA_964247915.1 uncultured Armatimonadales bacterium
CAAATAGCGGGCCCCCGAGGGCCCCCGTGCCATGGTTGCAACGGGGGCCTCTCTCGTTATTTTCCCCAAGTTCCGAGGGGGCAGAGCCCGGACCCCGTTTTGGCAGAAGGGGGGGTACAGGGGGTTTGACTTAGGCTGAATCCAAACATAGAGGCACGGGCAGGCCCCTCCTGGAAAAGCAGCCTGCCCGCCATTCTCCCGCGAAGGAGACGGATCAATTATGACACAGAACAGGGTGAACGGTCAACTTTAAGTCGGCATGATAAACAGGTATTTCTGTCAGCAGTAAACCTCTTGATAGCGCGGTATAATCAGAGTATAAGACGTACTGAACAACCTCCTGGAAAAAGCAAGTTCAGAGCGTACTTCCCGCGAAACAAGGAGAACTGACAATGACTTTCGCTGCCGCCGCGCTTGTGGATTATCGAATCGCGCAAGCCGCCCTTTCCGTCAAACTGCACACCGTCGAGTCTCTAGTGACGGGCCGTTCCTACCTCTGTGACGACTGCGGGTTCCTGGCCGATGCCGGTTCCCCCTGCGAGGTCTGCATGGTCAATGCCTACGAGTCCATGCAGGCAAACGCCGAATCCTCCTTCGGCTGTGACCCCTACGCCCGCTACTGACACAGAACCGGGGAGGGGCCGCAAGCCCTTCCCCGAAGGAACCCGCTGCCATGAACATTCTCACCGACATCTTTACCGACCCGCGCCCCTGCGAAGTGTGCGAAAAGAACGCGCCTACCTTCACCGAACCATCTACCGGAACCCGCTACTGCCTGCCCTGTCTGGAAAAGGCCGTTGACGCGGTAGACGCCGAGATCGCCCTGAGTGCCAAGTCGGACGTGTACGACGTATTGCTGGCCTTCGACAAGGCCCTGGACGCCGCGCCTAAAGGGGCCAAGCTGCTGCGTCCCTGGACTCAGCGGTTCCCGCAATTCGCCGACGACTTGATCGCGGTGGGATTCGCTCGGTTCATGTTCGGCTGGACGCTCTCTGACCCGGTGGAGGACGGCCCGGAAGACCCGGAAGCCGTCGCTATCGGGCGCGAAGTGCTGAACGCCCGGCTGCTGCCGACCGGCGCGAACTAGAGGGAAGGGACGCTGGGGCGGGCCTGGAACCTGCCCCGGCCTGGACACAAAGAGGGCGAAAGAGCAATGACGACCGAACAAGAGACCGAACAAACAACTGCCGTTGAGTGTGAACTTGACGACCCGCTGACCGCCGACGCTGCCGCCGAAGACGCTGCCGAGGCCGCGCCGGAAGGGTTCTGGCCGGACACGGCGGAGAAGGCCGATTGGGTTCTGTGCAAGATGGCCGACCTGCGCGAGAGGGCCAAACGCATCCGCGAGAACGCAGAGATCATGGCGAAGCAGGCGGAGAACGACGCCGCGTACCTGGAACTGCGGTTCGGGCAGGCCCTACAGGACTTAGCCCGCAGAGAACTGGCGGGCAGTCCTCGGAAGTCCCTGCCGCTGTACCACGGCACAATCGGCTGGCGAACGCAAGCGGCCCGCGTGGTCATCGCTGGGGACAAGGACGCCCAGGCTGCCGCCGCCCTGGAATGGGCAAGGGCGAACCTGCCCGAAGCCGTGTGCATGAAAGAAGCCCTTGACCGGCGGGCCGTGCTGGGGCTTGTGGGCGGACGCTTGCAGGCGGACGGGGAGCGGGTCGTTGACACGACGACCGGGGAAGTGCTACCGTTCGCAACCGTGCAGCCTGCCGAAGAAAAGTTCTACATCAAGTGAGGCAGGTGGGGAGGGGCCGGAAACCTCTCCCCGGCTGCTCACGGGAGATACCACCATGACCTACGAGGTTTTCGCCTACTGTGACTCGTGCGGGGGCTTCAAGCCATGCCGCCTGACCGACTGCGCCGACGACATCTGCGCCTTCTGCTCGGACTGCGACGAAGAAGCAGGGGGTGATGCTGCTGCTGCTGTCGAAGCCAGGTTTGAGGACGCCTACCCCGACCTGAGCATCAAGCGGAGGCGGGCATTAGACCTGCCCCCAGGCAACGACGAGGAGCAAAGCCTAGATACAAAGCCAGAACTGTTCCCGCTGGGTCGCATCGTCGCCACACCCGGCGCATTGGAAGTCCTGGCTGCTGCCACTGTTGACTCCGCCGCGCTGCTGGCCCGCCATGCAGTCGGCGATTGGGGCGAACTTTCGGAAGCGGATTGGCAGGAAAACGAGTTCAGCCTGAACAATGGTTTCCGGCTGCTGAGTTCCTACCGGCTGCCTGACGGGACGAAGGTTTGGCTTATCACAGAATCCGACCGCTCGGCAACCACACTGCTGCTGCCTTCGGAATACTGAGGCGCAAACGGGGGGCGCGTATCCAAACAACGCGCAAGGAGACAGTATGAGGAAAAACAACGATCTGAGTCCCCGCGAAGTGGCCGAGGACTTGGGTTTAGCCTATGATACAGTGCTTCGGTTATGCCGAGAGGGTATAATACCAGCATACCGGGCAGGCGAAAAGAAGTGGCGTATCAGGCCCACCGACCTAGAAGCCTACAAGCAGGCGGGCGTCCGACGGCAAGGGCGTCCTGCTGCTGTGACCGCACCTAGACGATCAGCAACGCGAACCACGAAACCGAGCGACGTGACAGAGAACAGACATGAACAGCATTAGTCAAAAAGCGCATGGAGCCATCCTCTATGTCCGCGTGTCCAGCGAAGAACAAATCAAGAACACGAGCATCGGTGGGCAGCTTGACGCCTGCCGTGCCAAAGCTGAGGAGTTGGGCCTGCCCATCATCGCCGAACATAAGGATGAAGGCGTTTCCGGTACGTTCCTCAAAGCCCGGCCTGGTATTCAGGCAGCCTTGCACGACATCGAAATAGGGCATGGCAACCGTCTGATCTGCCTGGACATCAGCCGCCTAAGCCGTGATGTGGAGCATCAGCAGATCATCAAGAAAACGGTCGAGAACGCGGGGGCGCGGCTCGTGTTCTGCGACATGAACTTTGACGACACGCCCGAAGGTGACTTCGCCTTTAACACCTTCGGCAACTTTCGGCAATATGAGAAGCACGTCATCCGCACACGGACGATGGGTGGGAAGTTCAAGCAGGCACGGCAGGGCATCCAGGCGGCACGTTCCTTGTCGCCCTATGGCTATCATATCGTGACCAAGAAGGACATCCTGCGCGGGCTGTACCTGGCCCATCAACTTGGGCAATATATCGTCATCGAGCATGAGGCCAAAGTCGTGCGCCGCCTGTACGAGTGCTACGCAGCGGGGTCACATTCTATGCCACAGTTGACGAAGGAACTCAACGCTGAGGGCGTTCCAACCCCCAAAGGTGGAACCCACTGGCGAGCTTCTACGCTCCATGATATGCTGACCAACTCGACGTACAAAGGCCAGCCGGTATTTGGCAAAACGCAGAGCCGCACAGACGAAAAACGCTTTGACCAGAAGCACCATTTCACTGGGCAACCGCTCATCACGGCCCGCTATAACCGCCCGGCCCCAGAGGAGAATTGGGTTTACCTGACGGCCCCTGCCCTAGTGGACGAAGCGACTTGGGACATGGTGCAGAAAAAGTTGGGCCAGAACAAGACTCGAAAGGGTGGAAATCCTCACCGGGCGCGGATGCTGTCGGGACGTGTGTTCTGCCCTGAGTGTGGCGCGGGTCTGCAAGTTGGCGGGCAGATCGGCGGGAGTGGCGGCAAGAAGTCAAAGTACGTCTACTACGTCTGCGGGCGCAACCGGAACAAGCGGGCTGACACAAGTGTTCGGGAGTGCGTGGCGACGGGCTACAACATCGAGACGACCGAACGAGACACGGCGGGCGTACTGCTCCACACATTTGAGCATTCAGAAGCCGTTGAAGCAACGGTGCAGGCCCATGTTCAGGCGCGGCCCGCTGACGTATTTGGCGACGCGGCCCGTAAAGAACTGGCCTCCATAGACAAAGCCCTCAATGTTCTCAGAAGCGACGAAACCGCGACGGTGCAGGCGCAGATCATGGGTCTGAAAGCAGGAGCCTCCATAGATGCTTACAATGCCGTCTTCGCGGAGATCGCCGACAAGCGCAAAGACTTACAAGATCGGCGCAGGGTGCTATCAAAACTGGTGAACCGGAATGTGGAGGCTGACTCCCCCCAAGCCGATCCTGCTGCAATTCACCTGCAAACACTCAAAAACGTAGCCCTGGCCCTGAGTTCACCGGACATCACGGGAGCCGAGAAGCGCGACCTACTGAACCTGATCGTGGACAAAGTGATTCCGAGCAAGGAGGGGGTTACAGTCCAGTTCGGGGAGGGTGTCTGGCAGGATGCAACTTTACAGCACATGTGCGTGTCCACGCAGAGGGCGGCCTTGTTGAAGGCGTAGATCAGGACGCAGTTCGCCGTCTTGCGCCCGACGCCGGGCAGGGTCAGCAGCGCGTCCACACTGTCCGGCACCACCCCACCGTGTTCTTCGCGCAATATGCGCGCCAGGGCGATCAGCCGGGGCGCTTTCTCCTCGCGGTACTCGCTGCCTTGCAGCAGGTCGTACAGCTCCGGCTCGTCGGCGGACGCCAGGGCGGGGATGTCCGGGTAGCGGGCAAAGACGCGCCCCGAAACCGCTGCCGTCTGCTCCTCGCGCGTCCGCTGCGAGATGACCGTGGCGACCAGCACCTTGTACGGGTCGCCCAGCTCCACCGCCCCGCGCCCGTGGTAGGTCGCGGCCAGCGTGTCCATGACGACGCGAACGGATTCTAGACTTGCGGGCAAAGGTTTGTCGCTCATGGAAAGAAGGTATTAGGCCATCTGAGGTTCACGATACACAGCCATACTCAGCAGGCGTCAGGGTGATGAGTATGGAGATGCGAAGTTGATCCTCACGGCTAAAGCGCGCACGAATCGCCCGCCACAGAAGGCTTTGGCGGTCAATCGGCTCCAACCCGTCGAAGCCCGACCAGGCCAGGATACCGCTCAATTTGGCCTCCCGATGCCCCGCATCAAAGGACAGTTGCGCGCCGGGGAATTGCTCCGGCAGCCATCGCTCTAGTTCCTGCTTTAGACGCTCCATTTTAGCACCCCTATTTCCGCGATCACAATAGCGGCGTTGACGATCCGGCGGCTGCTTTCGCGGACGAACTTGCCCTTCCGGCCGAGGTTTGCCCGCCGTAAAAACAGGCGCAAGGCTTCCTCCGAGCGGTAGCGGTGGCAGTTGCTCCACCGGCGCACGATCTCGGTCATCGCCGCGTTGACCTTCCTTTTATCTTCGGGGGAAACAACAGCATCAAACTGTGCGTCCCGGTAAAGAGCCTGCAAATCGTGGCGGCCACTGAACACGGGGTTGAGGCAGTAGTGGTAGGCGCGTAACAGACATTCCACGGCCAATCCTGCGAGATAATGCGCCATGACATAGCGGCCCTGTTCGTGCATCTCCTGGGCGAGAGCTTTCTGCTCCTTTGCCGCCTCCTTGTAAACCTCCGCGTAGTCATCTATCACCTTCCGTGGCATATCTCTCCAGCCTCCTGATGTTTTGCCTCACTGTCGCTCAGTCATCGCGGTGGGTTTGCTGATGATGCCGAAGACACGGGCAGGATGATAGGGCTTGGTGGCCGCTGCGGATCTTCCCTGTTCGGGCGGCTGTTTCTTTTCCTGGAGAAACTTGTAAAGAGAAGCGCCCCTAAGAAAAAGCTCACCCACATATCATGCGAAGGCGCGTGGTGGGAAACCAGCCAGATAATGCCGTAGAAAACAGGGGCATTGTAAAGCGACTTTATCGCTATTTTTAGAAGCTTGGAGGCTTCCTCAACAACGAACTCCCACAAGAAAGCGGCTGTTTTCCTGACGAGCGGCATGACGCTCTCCTACTCCCATTCAATCGTGGCGGGGGGCTTGCTGGTGATGTCCAGGACGACGCGGTTGACGCCGGGGACTTCGTTGACGATGCGGCTGGAGATGCGGTCCAGGACCTCGTAGGGCAGACGCGCCCAGTCCGCCGTCATGGCGTCCTCGCTGGTGACGGCGCGGATGACGATGGGGTAGGCGTAGGTGCGCTGGTCGCCCATGACGCCGACGCTCTTGGTCGGCACCAAAACGGCGAAGGACTGCCAGACCTTGCGGTAGAGGCCCGCGCGCTTGATCTCGTCAATGATGATCCAGTCGGCGGAGCGCAGCAGGTCCAGGCGGTCTTTGGTGACTTCGCCGGTGATGCGGATGGCGAGGCCGGGGCCGGGGAAGGGCTGACGCCAGACCAGGTCGGTGGGCAGGCCCAGCTCCTCGGCGACGGTGCGGACCTCGTCTTTGAACAAAAACCGCAGCGGCTCGACCAGCTTGAACTGCATGTCTTCGGGCAGGCCGACGTTGTGGTGGGTCTTGATCTTGGCCGCCTTGCCCGTCCCGGACTCGATGACGTCCGGGTAGAGCGTCCCCTGGGCGAGAAACGCGGCGTCTTTGAGCTTGCAGGCTTCTTCTTCAAAGACGCGCACGAACTCCTCGCCGATGATCGTGCGCTTCTTTTCCGGGTCGGTGACGCCGGCCAGCCGCGTCAGGAATCGCGCCTCGGCGTCCACGGTGATCAGGTTGATGTTCAGGGCGGCGGCGAACCGGCGCTGCACGTCCTCGGCCTCGCCCTTGCGGAGCAGGCCGTGGTTGACGAAGATGCAGACGAGCTGGTCGCCGACGGCCTTGTGCATCAGGGCGGCGACGGTGCAGCTATCAATGCCGCCGGACAGGCCGCAGACGACCTGGCTCCCCCCGACCTGCTCCCGGATGAGCCGCACCTGCTGCTCGATGAAGCTCTCCATGTGCCACAGGCCCCGCGTCCCGCAGACCTTCTCGACGAAGCCCCGGATGACTTCGGTCCCCCAGGGGGTGTGGACGACCTCGGGGTGGAACTGAACGGCGTAGAAGCGGCGCTGTGCATCGTACATGGCCGCGCAGGGGCAGTTGTCGGTGGCGGCGGCGACGACGAAGCCGGACGGGGGCGCTTCGACGGTGTCGCCGTGGCTCATCCAGCAGACCAGCTCGGGGTTCAGGCCCTCGAACAAGACCGTCGGGTCCAGCACGTCCAGCCGCGTTTTGCCGAACTCCTTCATGGTCGCCGCCGAGACCTTACCGCCCAGGTCGTGCGCCATCGCCTGCATCCCGTAGCAGATGCCGAGGATGGGCAGGCCCAGATTGTACACGCCCTTGTCTATCTGCGGCGCCCCCTCGTCGTAGACGGACGACGGCCCGCCGGACAGGATCAGGCCGACGGGGCGGCGGGCCGTGATCACGTCCAGCGGCGTGTCGTAGGGCAGGATCTCGCAGTAGACGCGGCACTCGCGGATGCGCCGGGCGATGAGCTGCGTGTACTGCGCCCCGAAATCCAGGACGATGACAAGCTCGGGCGTCAGCACGGGGTCGAACACGTCCGCCCCGCGCGGCGCATAGTTGGTCAGGACCGGCTGGTCCTGGTGCTGCGGCGTCAAAGACATGGCTGCCCCCATGCACCCTGCGACTGAGAGGAGTTCGTTTTTGCAAAATTACGCATTGTTGTCCTCATTGTTCTATTTCCTCTCCGTGCTAATGGCTTTAAGGACGGCGAGCAAATTATGTGAGACTTCGGTTCTCGCGTCAAACTCAAAGACATTCTCTGTCTTTTCTTTTCGCAGCCAGATGTTGTTGCAGTGCCAGCAAAGGGACGCTTCCAAGATCACTTCACCATCGGCGAAGAACCTCAATGCGAAAGGCGGCACATGACATCTTGCCTGCTCGTCCGGAGGCAACCTACGCCAGAGTTCTGCGATATGCTGAGTCAGAACTTCATCAGTTTTCACGGAAGCAGTCACGGCAGATATGGCCCACTCTTTTATTGAAAAAGTAGACTCGCCAGCATTACTTGTGAGTGTGCCGAGGGCCAACACTTCTACGCCATCTACTTCTGGAAGCGAAGCAGGATCATACTTCAGCATATCAGGTTGCCTTTTACCGCCCCTAGCCGACGTGCTGGGCGCGCTGGAGGGACTTGCCTTCGGTCTGGTCTTCGCCCTCCGGGGCGGTCGGCAGCAGAAGAACGGTCAGGTGTTCCGCCTCTTCCAAAGATGCTTCTACATCAGCCAAAGATTCGTAGTATTCATAGCGGCGCGCAGGCTCCAGGGAGGGCTGGACCGGGACATACCACCAATCTTGTTCATGCCGAACGCCTTGCGCCAGTGCTTCCAGAGTGGCACCACCGGGGTGCTTGTCTTTCAGATAACGCCCGACGATTTCCACGATCTCTTTTTCACTCATGGCTGGTTATTCCCTCCCCCCAGGACTGTCGCAGGTTCAGGGCAGACCTAGCTGGAACTTGATGGCGCGGTCTATCTTCACCATGTCGGAGGCGGACAGATCGCTGATTCTGTTTCCTAGACGCAACTTGCTGATTGTGGTCAACTGGTCTGCCATGACCTTCCGCTGCTGGCCGTTCAGCACCACGAGCGTCTCAGAGGCGTACACGCGGCTTATCTGGCTCGAAACCGGGACGACTTGAAGCCGGTTGAGCGACAAGTTCGAGCTGTCGTTGCTGACGATCACAGCGGGGCGCGTCTTCTGGATTTCGCCGCCGACGGAGGGGTCAAAGTCAACCCACTAGACTTCGCCACGTCTCATTTACGGCCACGTCCCAGTGTGCCCTCTATCCATTCCAGCGCCTCCGCTTCCCGCTCCTTGTCCGCAGCCATTTCTCGATAGGAGGCTTCGATCTCTTCCTTAGTCATGGAGGCGGGGTCGTCCACCAGTACGTTTGACAACAAGGCGTCGGCGAGTTCATTCAAATCTGATCCGTCGCGCTGCGCGCGGTTCCGCAGGCGGGCCTCGGTTTCCGGTTTCAAGGTGATCGTCATCTTCCGCTCCTTCGACTGGGTTAGCCGTTCAGCAGGGAACTTACCGCCCCTGGCCGACGTGCTGGGCGCGCTGCATGGACTTGCCTTCGGTCTGGATCTGGGGGGCGACGACCATCTCGGCCTGCTGCATCTCGGCGAGGGTGGTCGCGCCGCAGGTCGCCATCGAGAGGCGGAGGGCACCGACGAGGTTCATGGTGCCGTCGTCGCGGTGGGCGGGGCCGAGGAGTATCTCGCGCAGAGTGCCCATGATGTTGACTTTGATGCGCGTGCCGCGCGGCAGGTCGGCGTTGGACATCGCCATGCCCCAGGAATAGCCGGGGGCGGGGGCCTCGGAGGAGGCGGCGACGGACGAGCCGAGCATGACGGCGTCCGCGCCCGCCGCGACCGCTTTGGACAGGTCGCCGCCGTTCTTGATGCCGCCGTCGGCCAGCAGGGGAACGTAGCGGCCCGTGCGTTCGTGGAAGGCGTCGCGGGCGGCGGCGCAGTCGGCGACGGCGGTGACCTGGGGGACGCCGACGCCCAGCACGGTCCGGGTGGTGCAGATCGCGCCCGGCCCCACCCCGACGAGGAGGGCGGAAGCGCCCGCCTCCATGAGTTCCGTCGCACCCCCGAACGAGACGCAGTTGCCGACCATGACGGGCACGGGCGAGTCGCGGCAGAACTTCGCCAGGTCCACCGTCTCGGAATGGGTGGAGTAGTGGCGGGCGGTCGCCACCTGGCTGGAAACGACGAAGAGGTCGGCCCCGGCCTCGACGGCGACGGCGGCCAGCCGGGGGGCGGTCGGCGGGATGGAGGCCAGCGCGGCGAAGCCGCCGCCGGCCTTGATCTCGGCGATGCGCCGGGCCACGAGGTCGTCACGGACGGGGGCGGTGTAGAGCTTCTGCATCGTCTCGATGATGCCCTCGGCCCCGGCCTCGGCGATTTCCTGCAAGATGCCCTCGGCGTCGTCGTAGCGGGTCTGAAGCCCCTCGCCGTTCAAGACAGCGAAGCCGCCGAGACGGGTCATCTCGACGGCCACGCGGGGGTTCACCGCAGCGTCCATGGCGCTGGCGACGATGGGGATGGCGAACCGGTGCCGCCCCAGAGTCCAGGCCGTGTCCACGTCGCGCGGGTCCACGGACAGGGCGGAGGGCACCAGGGCCACTTCATCGAAGCCGTAAGCGCGGCGCGCTTTCTTGTTGCCCCCCAGCGTGATGGTGTGTTCCAAATCGGCCCCTCCCCAACTTTTCCGGTTAGTATACCCGACGCGGGGGCGAGGCTGTCAATTACTCAGGTCCGGCGTCACGAAGTCGTCACGTCGGCGTGTCCTTGCGACTCGTTCAGCCGCGCGGCGGCGGCGGCGGCGTCTTCGGAGCGGTAGCGCACCTTCTTTTCGGCGCACACGGTCGTGCCGTGCGGGTCGGTCCGGTGGAACTCCAGGCGGTCCGAGAGGCTCCGGATCAGCGTCATGCCGTAGCCGCCGATCCGCTCGCCGCCCCCGAAGTCCGCCCGGCTCGTCCCGGCCTGGGGGACGTCTTTGAACGAGAAGCCCTGCCCCCGGTCTTCGACGGTGATGCCGACGTGGTCGCTGAAGTATTCCAGCACGACGTGGAAGCGGTCGTCGTGGCTCTGGGCGTGGCGCAGGACGTTGGAGCACAGCTCGCCGACCAGAATCTCCACGTCGTTGATGTCCGTCGGGTCGGCCTGCAAGTGCTCCAGCAGCGCCCGCCCTAGGATGCGCGTGATTTTGATGTAGGCCAGGTCTTCGGGCAGTTCCAGTGAGAGGCGCAAGATCACAGTGACACCGACTTTCTCACGGGCGGACGCGCCCGCGCAATGCAGCGCTGCATCGTTATACGCTGTTGTTTACCCTTGCGCCCCTCGCTTTCTAACGGCGGGCCTCATAGTCCAGCGTCTTCGTGACGGCCGCGCCCCCGCCGGGCGGCGTGACGCGCAGGGTGACGCGCCAGGGGCCGGGCATGGAGAAGGCGACGGCGGCCTCGTACCGCCCGCCGCCGGTCTCCTGGAAGACAGGGCGCGTCGTTCCCATGTCCATGCCCGTCATCGCGACGGCGGCCTCGATCTTCGCGCCGAGGACCGGCTTGCCGCTGCCGTCGGTGAGGGTGAGCGTGAGCGTGTTCTGGCTGCGCGCCTTCGGCGGGTCGGGCGTGATTGCAGCGGCCATTTTGGAAACCGTCACCGGCGCGGACGCGGCCACACCCGGCGCGACGGGACCCGCCGGCGCGGGCGCGACGGGCTGGTCCAGGGTTATGGCGGGCATGGTTGGGGCGGGCGCAGTCGGCGGGGCCGGACTCGCGCCCATGCCCTTCATGTCCATGTCTTTCATGCCCATCCCCTTCATCCGCGAGGGCCGCAGGCGGAGGTAGATTTGGAACGAAACGGGCGTCCCGCCGCCGTAGTCGGCGTCCAGCGCGGATGGGTGGGTGTCGGCGGTCACGGCGAAGCCCAGGCCGGTGTCAATGCCCGTGCCCCGCGTCAGGTCGCGCACATAGCCCAGCGTGTACGCGCCCAGGCTGAACTTGCGGCCGTGCAGGCTTTCTTCGGGCAGGACCAGCTCGTGCCCGGACTTCTGGATGTTCTCGATGCGCGTGAAGACGGTGTCCCGCCCGCGCTGGTAGTCGGCCTCGGCGAGATAGGAGTTGGTCCTGCCCTCCGTCGTCAGGTTGTTCTGCCCCCAGACCAGAGCCGTCGTGAAGTTGCTGTCTTCGCCCAGCGGCTTGTCGTACAGCCAGGAGGCGGTGATGCGGTGCTGGTCTGCGCCGTCCCCCTCGGCGTTCCTGACAAACCCGTAGGAGACTTGCAGGGCGTCGTTCGCATCGGGGTTGTACGAGAGCCGCCCGCTGTAGCTGTCGAAGCGGGGCTTGTCGAACCCGTAGCGGTTCTCGTCCGGCTCGCGCCCGGTGAAGTCGCTGGCCTCCAGCTTGACTTTGCTGCCGAAGTTCAGGCCCGCCGTGGCGACCCCGAAGGTGATGTGGGTGGCGTCCTGCCAGTGGTGGCCGATGGGGGCGTCGGCCAGGTCATAGGCCAGCAGCCGGTGCATGTAGGTCGGCGGCCCCAGAGCGGGTTCGCCGGGGTAGCCGAGGTAGACATAGGCCGAGCGCCCGCCGCCGAGGAGGCGCGAGTAGGTGGCCGCGAGTTCGTCCACCAGGTCGTGCGGGTGCTGGCGGTCGTGGAGCGGCTGCCCGTGCCAGCTTTCGCCCGTCTGGTACAGGAGCGGGTAGCCGTGTCCACCCTCGGTGACGGGGTCGAGGCTGAACATGCCGCGCAGGCCGAGCTGCGACCGGGCATCCAGGGGGTGGCCGTACATGCCCATGAACCAGTTGGGGGCGTCGAATCGGCGGTCGCCGCGTTTGCTCCCGACGTCGGTGTAGCGGGGCATGACGGCCCCGTGCAGCATCAGCATGTCGCCGTTCCGGCCCATGACCATTTTGCCGTACATGGGGGAGGACGCGGGGAGCCAGGCCGTCCCCGACGCCTCCTGGCTCATGGGGTCGCCCAGGTCCACGGAGGACGACATGCTCGCCATATCCATCCCCATCATGTTTGGGCCGGGCATGGCAGTGTCCGTGCCGCGCTGGTGGACGGACGGCGCGTCGGCAAGGGCGGCCACGGTCAAGAGCGAGGTGATGCCGACGGCGCACGTCAAAAGGCGCCCGGCGCGTCGAAAGCGTTTCAAGATTCTGTCTCCTAGAAGGGTAACGGGTGACGTGGGAGAGCGTCCGGTCGGCGGCAGTCGCCGGGACAGGACAGAATCAAGAAAGCGGGGGCGCGCGGAGGCCATAGGTGGAGGCATGGGCGAGGGAGGCGAGCGGAAGAGGCGGCGGGCCGCGCGGGGCGGACGCCGTCAGCAGCAAGGCGGAGGGCAAATCCGGGCGGACGCGCGGGAAGTCGGCGGGGACGGCGTCCGTGCCCGTGAGGGGCGTCCGGGAGGGCGTCAGACGCGCGGCGGGCGTGGGCGCGTTGGCGGTGAGCCTGGGCTTGCAGGGGGGCGCTTGAACAGCCGCCCGTCGGGGCGTTTGAGGCGTTGCCTGTGAAGCACTGCGGCAGCAGGCCATCATCTTATGCCCCGCCATACGGCAGGGCATGGCGGACGGCGAGGCCGGGAGCGTCGTGACAAGCTGCGCGGCGTGGGCGCAGCGCCACACGGCGGCGTGGGGCAGGCCGGTTCCCAGGAGCGGGAACAGCAGGCACCAGACGAGAAGTTGTAAACGCCGCAGCCTTGCCATGATGAGGCTATTGTACCCGATGGGGGCGCTTCTTGCCACAGTTCGACCCGGCCTGAAGGCCGGGCCTATTCGGATGGGCCGCCCCTTCGGGGCTGTAAAGCAGGCTGCCGGTATCAAGAACTGTTCTACAGCCCCGAAGGGGCGGCCCCCGGCGGAGCCGGACATAGCCCGGCCCTTCAGGGCCGGGGACGGTTTTTCAGGTTCCTACCGCACTCCTAGCAGCAGGTCGAAGACGAGCTGGTCCAGCTTCTCGTAGGGCAGCGGCCTGGCGGCCAGGGCGTCGGCGTCGAACGTCATGCCCTTCAGGGCCTGGGCGTTCTGCGGGCTGAACTTGCCGTCCAGGATCGGGTCCAGCGCGGCGTCCTGCTGATAGGTCTCCGCCATCAGGGCCTGGATCTCGGGGTCGGCGTTGTACTGGGCGGCCTTTTCCTTGAAGATCAGGTACGTCCGCATACAGCCTCGGGCGAACTCCCACACGTCCTCGGGGTCGGACGTCCGCAGGGGGTGGGCGTCGAAGTGCTTGGGGCCGTCGTAGCCGTAGTCCTCCAGCAGCTTCACCAGGAAGAAGTTCTGCTTGTAGTCCTCCTGGCCGAAGCGGAAGTCCTGGTCGTAGCGGCCCGGCTTCTGGCCGTTCAGGTCGATGTGGAACAGCTTGCCCGCTTCGAGCGCCTGCGCGACGGCGTGGTAGAACGACAGGCCGGCCATCGTCTCGTGCGCGAACTCGGGGTTGACGCCCACCATCTCGGGGTGCGCCAGGGTGGCGATGAAGCCGAGCATGGCCCCCGTCGTCGGCAGGTAGATGTCGCCGCGCGGCTCGTTGGGCTTGGCTTCCAGGGCGATCTTGAGGTCGTAGCCCTGGGACAGCGAATACTCGCAGAAGAAGTCCAGGGCGTCCCGGAAGCGCTTGGCCGCCGTCACGGGGTCTTTGGAGGCTTCCACCTCGACGCCCTCGCGCCCGCCCCAGAAGACGAAGATGGGGGCGCCCAGCTCGACGCCCAGGTCCATCGCGCGCATGACCTTCTGCCGGGCGAAGGCGCGCACCTGCGGGTCGTTGGAGGTGAACGCGCCGTCCTTGAAGACCGCGTGGGTGAACAGGTTGGTGGTCGCCATCGCGCAGACCACGCCGCTGTCCGAGAGCGCCTGCTTGAACTCCCGGACGATGACGTCCTGCTCGGCGGCGGGGGCGCCGAAGGGGACCAGGTCGTTGTCGTGGAGGTTGACGCCGTAGGCGCCCAGTTCGCCCAATCTGCGGACGCGCTCGGCGGGCGAAACGGGGGTGCGGACGGCCCCGCCGAAGGGGTCCACGCCGGGGTTGCCGACGGTCCACAGGCCGAACGTGAACTTATCCGATTTCTGGGGTGTATAGCTGTTCATGTCTTCGCGGTCTCTCCTTTGCCGATGACGAAGCGTGTTGCGAGCGCAGTTCACCCCGCCGGGGCGGTTTTCCTGCGCGATTACTCGGCGCCCCGGATAGAAACCGGCTCTTGTCATACGCGGTCGCCCTGAGCAAGCCGAGCGGCATCGCCATAATACGGGTAACGCACGCGAATTCGAGAGGAAGTCCGACCAAGCCATGAAATCCGCCGGGAAACGCGCCGCCTGCTCCGGGCAGGGGGAAGCCTGCCTCCGCTGTCAAATGACGGATCAGCACGACCCCGATTCAAACACCTATCTGCTGCTGGGGCCGCACAACGCCAACGTCCGCGCGGCCCTCGTCAGGAGCCTGGACGCCGCCAACACGCCCTACCGGGCCTGGAAGAACGTCCTCGCCCTGCCCACGCTGCGCCCCCGCGTTTCGGGCCTGACGGCGGCCTTCCTGGAGGGCCTGCCGGAAGCGACTGCGCAGGACGTGACGGGCGTGTTCTTTTCGGGCGACCTGGACGACGCGGGCAGCGCCCTGGCCGCGTTCATCCGGGCCGAGCCGCTGACGGCCCTGGTCGGGCGGGCGCAGCACGACTGGGTGCGGGACGCGCTCGACGACGGCTGGCTGTTCAGCCTATTCCACCCGATCGTGGCGGCGGACACGGGCGCCGTCTTCGCCCACGAGGCGCTGATCCGCGCCCGGCGCCCCGAGACCGACGAGGTCATCGGGGCCGGGCCGATCATTGACGCGGCCGTCAAGCTCAACCTGGAGCACGTCCTGGACCAGCGCGCGCGGCAGACGGCCATCCGCAACGCCGCCGCCCTGGAGATGCCCCACATGCGGCTGTTCATCAACTTCATGCCCAACACCATCTACGACCCCGAGGTCTGCCTGCGGACCACGATGGAGACGGCGGAGGAGTGCGGCACGGACCCGTCCCGCCTGGTGTTTGAAGTGGTGGAAACGGAGCACATCCCGGACATGAAGCGGCTCAAGCACATCCTGGACTACTACCGGTCGCGCGGGGTCGGGACGGCGGTAGACGACATGGGGGCGGGCTTCGCCAGCCTGGAGTATCTGTCCGCCCTGCGCCCCGACTATGTCAAGTTGGACCGCGCGCTGGTGGTCCGCGCCGAGCACAACCAGGCCGCGCGGCAGAGTCTGGACCTGATCGTCGGCCAGGCCCGGCAGCTCGAAATCCAGGTGATCGCCGAGGGCATCGAGACCGAGGGCCAGATGCACATGTGCCGCGACGCGGGCGTGGACTTCCTCCAGGGCTTCCTGTTCGCGCGCCCGGCCAACCCGCCGGAAGCGGCCCGCCCGTTCCTGCGCCTGATGTCGGTCGCAGCGTAGGGTACAGACTGCTGATGTGACGCAGTGATCTGACGCAGTAATGTGACGCCGTCCGAGACGGCGCGGCAAGGGCCTGTGTGCGGGCCGAGGGCCGCAGGAAGACGGACGGGGAAACGTGGGATTGGAAATCCTGCGCTGTGGGGCGCGGACGCCCAATGTCCGCCTGCGCGGACAAAGAACAGGAGGATCGCACGGATTGCTCCTCTCTCGGCGAAGGCCAGATACGAAGTAATGCCCTCCTGGGCATAGAATGGGCGTCCGCGCCCCACAGCGCAGGATTTCCAATCCCACGCTCTCACGGCCCACGCGCCTCCAGCCTGCGTCACAACAGCGATCAAACCTCGCCGGGGCGCACCTCGCCGATCTCGCGGCCGTCGGGGCGCAGGCGCAGGCCGCCGAGCCAGATCTGGGCGACGGCGGCGGGCTTGCGGCAGGGGGTCAGGATCGTCAGGGTCCGGCGCGAAAAGTCAATGCGTTCGATCAGGCCCAGCCCCAGCAGCGCGCCGCCGGACGATACCAGGCCGACCAGCAGGCGCGCGAACTTCTGCGCCGCCGTGATCGTCACCGCCCGCGTCCCGAAGTGGCGCTCGACGGCGGCCAGGCCCGCCGCGTCCCACCCCTCACCGTTCAGGACGACGTACAGGCCGCCCGGCGTCTGCTCCGCGTGCAGCGCGGGCCGGCCCAGCGACTGGCTGAGGAAAAGCGCGAGGTGGTGCGGCAGAGGCTCGCCCGCGCCCAGCCACGTCCCTTGCAGGGCCACGGCGTCCAGCGAAAAGGTGAGCGGCTGCGCGTCCGCCAGCGCGGACAGGAACCGGGCCGCGCGGCGGGTCGCCCGCGCGGCGGGGGTCTTGCGCCCCGCTGCGGGATGGGCGGGAACCCGCCAGACTTCGGGCGCGTCCAGGCGGGAGAAGGCCGTCAGGAGCGGGGCCAGCTCCCCGCCGCGCTCCAGGGCCACGACGACCTGGGGCAGCAGCAGCTCGGCCAGGCGCCGTTTGAAGGCCCGCGCTGACGCGCCCCCGATCAGGCCATCCGTATCGATCAGGAGTAGGTCGGGGCGGCGCTTTTTGGCGACGCGCGCCATCTGGACCGCGCCGACGCAGACGTCCAGCAGGTGACGGGCGGGCGAGACGGCCCCGACGAAGTAGGCGGCCAGGGGGGCGAGGTCGCGCAGGGAGCGGACGTCCTGGCGGGGGGCGGCCCCGCCCGCCCCGACGGTGCCGGGCGGGCCGATCTCGCTCTGCCCCAGGTCGCAGTCCACGACGGCGACCGACCGGCCCGCCCCGCACAGCGCGAGGACGGCGTCGCGCGTCCAGGTGGTCTTGCCGCTGTCCGCCCCGCCGAGCAGGAGCACGGACGCGCCGCGCGGCAGCGTGAGCAGGCGCGGCAGCAGGTCCGTCGGGGCTTGCGTCGTGTCGAAAACGGTGTCAGGCATGGTCGCAGCGAACCGGCATTTGTAGCACCTATGGTCGCAGTCGCTTCGTCCCGATGATGGAAAAGAACCGGCGCGAATGCGGCGAAGGTGTTGAAAAAAACGTATGAAAACGAGTAGAATAGGGAATGAGAGGGGTGCGGCAATGACGCCGCCCGTTCACCCTCCGCTCAGGCATTCCCAACTCAGGTTGGCACACGACGAGGAGGTCGTATGAAGCCGCTCATGTTAATCCCGCCCGCCCAGGCGGAAGCCCTTTATGACGCCCAGGGGGAAGCGCCGACCGGTGACCGGTTCGCGCCGCTGCCTTGGCTGGATGACGACACCTCGGAAGACGATGCGCGCAGCAGGCCCCCGGCAGCGGCGACGGACCTTCCAGACAGGCGCACGGCCCTCCGGCGGCGAGCCGCTTAGGACGGAGTCTCAGAGAGTCGGCTCTTGGTCGGCGCTTAACGGGCGGAGTGCCCAGCACCGGCCCAGCTCGTCAAACAGTTCCCGGTGGAAATCCTGGGAAACGTCCCACAACTTCTGAAACCACGCGGCCAGGGCGGTCAGGCTTTCCCCGTCGCGTAGGACGACGTTCAGCTCCGTCGGATGCGCTTCCCCGCCCAGGGTCAGGTTGCTCGACCCCACGATCGCCACTCCGGGCGCTTCCGGGTGTCCTTCGGGATAGGCCAGCAGCGCCACCTTCGCGTGAATCCGCCCCCGCGTGTACAGCCGCACCCGGAGGCTGCCCTGCGCGACGCGCCGGGCCAGTGTCACAAGCGTCGCCTGATTTTCCTCAGTCCGGGGCAGCGCGGCCAGCGTCGCGCGCAGGCTGAGGGCGGTCTCCGAAGCGGCGCGGTCGTGGGTGTCGCGCAGGGTCGCCGTCACGTCCTCCCGGCCCCGCACCCAGGACTCGCCGCCCCGCGTCCGCGCCGCCGACTCCTCGCGCACCTGCTCCTCGGTCAAGCGGTTCACCACGTTGCCGATCAATATCTCCAGCGATTCGAGCCGTTCGATCTGCGCCCGCAGCGGGTGGAGGCCGTCCAGAAACAGGTAGCCCACGGCCAGCCGCGCGCCCGCCGCCCCGGCGTCCAGCGCGTCACGGACGCGCAGGGCGAGCCGCTGTTCCTGGTTGTCAATGATCGCGCTCACGGTAGCCGGAAGTATACCGGATGCGCGGCAGGATTGCAAGAAGCGCAGGAAGCGGGGCCGCGAGAAAAAGCGAAGGGGCGGGCGTAAAACCGGAGGAAGTGTGGTATATTAGAGAGGTTTTGCCCGGAACGTTAGGGCTTGATGCCAAACTGAACCCATAAAGGCGCGCAGGAGACCACCATGAACACCGAAGCAGAGATGCTTGCCCCCGGCACATTGCAGGCCGACGCCCCCTCCGTGGACTTCATCCACGCGATCTCCGAGTTTTTCGACACCGATCCCGATGACTTGCTCGTCGAGCTGGGCTACTACTCCCGCGAGGAGAGCGTCGCCGCCGGTTCCGCCTCCTAGTCCACTCCCAAGCGCAATGTCGCGCCAGCCCCTTTTGACGGAAGACGCCCCCGCCCCCGGAGCAGACCTGGGATCGGGGGCGTTTTTCCGTGACGGGCCGCACGGGCCGCGCCTTTCAGGAGGCGTCGGGGCGGTAACGCAGGTAAAGGTAGCGGGCCAGGGTGGGGATGAAGCGGGCCACCGAATCCGCGCGCACGAACTGCGCCGCGCACCGGAACGCGCGCCGCCCCGGCAGGGCGAGGAGTTGGCTGCGCTTGACGACGGCCCGGACGAGGTGGACGTGCGCGCCGAGGCTGATCTGTATCTCGACGAGGGAGCCGAGTGGATACGGGCGGCTGGAAACGAAGACCAGGCCGGACAGGCTGACGTCGGTGACCAGGGTGGTCGTCATCCCGCGCCGCCGCGCCCCCTCCCCCTCCGCAGCCGGCTGCACCAGCACCGTCAGGTTTACCGCGTACCGCCGGAACGCCCGCCGCTGCTCTGACGGCTCCTGCATGGCCTGGCTCAGTGACGTTGTCATCGCGCTTAGACCTGCTGCCGCGCCGGTGACACGGTGACGGTGGCGGGCGTCATGACGAACTGCATGCCGCGCTGCCGTTCCGCCGGGCGCTCAGGCTCCGCCGGGCGTTCCCGTTCCACCGGGCGACCGCTGCTTTGAGCCAGCAGGAACTGGGCCGCGACGGGGATGAACTGCAAGACCGCCTCGGTCCGCAGGAACTTCGCCCCGTAATAGCACAGGGGGTTGCCGGGCAGGTCCAGCCGCCGGCGCCAGCGGATGCGCGCGAGCAGGGAGTACGTCCGGTCTTCCAGGGTGATCTCGATCTCCACCAGGCTCCCCGGCTCGAAGAAGCCGCCGCAGAGGAACCCGGCGCCGCTCAGGCTGACGTTGTGGGCCAGCCCCGGCGTTCCGCCCGGCCGACTTTCCGGTGCGGGGATGGGGAGGCCGTTCTCTTCTGCGGCCGGATAGGCGAGCATCGGGAAGTCCACCCGGTAGCGCCTGAACGTCCGTTCATGGCCCTCGTCGTCTTTCATCAAGTTCAGCAGCGGGACATCTTTCATAGGGCCATTATCGGAAGAAGCCGCCTTTTCTGTATCCCCCGGCCCCGGCTGCTCGTTGACGCAGACGCTCATTCCGGGCTTATAATCCGTTTTATTTTATGTAGTTTGGATTGGTTCTCGCGTCACTGTAGGCATTTCATCAAAGGTTGTGCCGTTTAATTGCCTCCCATTTCTCCCTTTTTGAACCCCTCCCCATTGCTTGAAGAAGAAGGCGACATCCGCTGCTTGGCATTGTTCCAGTATAGACTGAACCCATTCTTGCTGCATGGGGCGAGAGTTTGGGCCAGACTCGCCGCCAACAATAACCCAATGAATGCCATGCAGTTGTATATGATTGATTGGACCTATCAGTGGTTCAACTGAGAGGAAACGAACAGACGCGGGTATCTCCCGCAAATCATCAATGCGGTGAGTGACACGAGCGTCTTCCACACTGACGCCCATCCATATATTGCTTGTCCACTTAAAATGAACTGCTAAGTCACGCGCACGGGCACTGCGTTTAGTAAGTATTTGGAATGTGTGCTGTGGGCACTGATTCATTACATCAAACACTTGACGTATGAATGATAGGGGGACATCAGGATGGAACAAGTCACTCATTGAGTTGACAAATATGACGCGGGGCTGTCGCCAGTGTAGTGGTTGTTCCAGTACTTTCGGTATGGTTTTCACCTTGTTGGTCCAGCGTGGCCCGGACGGCGTCATAAGGGATAAGCCCTCATACGGCCTGCCTGAACCTGAGAACCGCGCAGCAATTCGTTCCGCATAGCAGTTGCGGCAGCCTTCACTTTCCCGTGTGCATCCCCTCACAGGATTCCACGTCATTTCAGTCCACTCGATATGGGAATTTGTTGCCATTGTTATCGACCTCCTTTGGTTGGAAAGGTCACAACAGTTTTATCGCTGAATGTCACCTCCCCAGACCGCCTCGGACGCTTGGATGCAGGTGGATCGGTAACGACTTTTCCTTCAGCTTCCAAATGAAGCAAAGCGGTCTTGTAGTTCTGGAATATGTACCGTTTGCCCACATGATGTTGGAAGTACAAGTCTTTCATCGTTACTGACTTACCAGCAAAATCGTCGAGCAACATGTCTTCAAGTTGCTCCAAAGGTCTGGAGAACTCGTACAGCAGTGGCTGTCTCTTTGTAGCGGGGTTATACTCGAAGTCAGGAACGCCTTCCAGGGTGTTGATACTTTGCTTGGCCATGATGTCTTTCATGATCCCATAGCCCAGGACATTTTTAGAAACGAAAATAAGGTGATGACTGGTTTTTGCGCTTGTGCTCTTTTTGAATCGGAATGGCAAGACATACTTACCCCCCATTTCATGCAGAGCCTCAGTGAAGGCTTCAACTATCGCTAACTCACGCTCTTGGGGCGTTAGCGAGTTTAGTTGATGTCGCAGTTTGTCCGCCCGCTCTTTACCGAACAAATCGTTCAGTGTTTCTTCCAAAAAGCGGTTGTTCATCCCCATATTGACGCGGTTGTAATTGAAAAATAGGATGCAATCACATCCCCAGTGACGCAGTACCGAATGAATCAGTGGCAGAGAAATCGATTTGTAACCAAACGGATCGATAAAGAAAAGGGTGGGAATAACCTTGGCTTGATTAAAGCGCTCTATTACTTGTTGTCCAACCGTGAAATTCTCGACGATTGGCTTAAACCGCAGTGTCTCAGTTCCAGGGAGAGCGTTGATTTCTTGCTGTAATGAGGCCGCAAAATCAGAGTTCATGTCATTGAAGAGCGTGACAAGTGCCTTAGCCATCTCTGGCTCACGAATAGCTCTCTCCAGAACCAGAAGTGGGGTAGATTTTTGGTTATCCTTGTAACGCCCTGGCCCAGCAAAGAGGTCCACATAAGCAATTTTGTCCTTGCCCTGCTTTTTCACTTGGGCCAGAATGATTTTGGCCCAGGCCCAGAAGTACTTGCCAACTATCTGTCCTTTTATATACGACTGATCTGTCATTATTTCAAAGAACTCATCTTCAGGCATAGTAGTCTCTGCTTTCGATGTTTATTTGACCAGACAAACAATCACGCCATTCACGAGCAGTCTATGAACATATGTTCGCACAGTTTCAGTAGTATACCGTTAGCTTGCTAAAATTAAGCACGTTTTCTGCAAAATTGCAACAATTATTTATCAACGTCTTGATGGGAGGATGATCCCCACCACACCCCGGCTGCTCGTTGACGCTGCACCCCCTTTCCGGGTATACTCCCGATGTGGCAGAACACCAGTTTGACAGCTTGATCGGGCGGACGACCGAGGAGATTCGCGCCCTCGTGGGCGAGGCGGCGGGGCTGCCGGCCTTTCGCGGGTCGCAGGTCGCCGAGTGGCTGTACCGGCGCGCTCGGCCCGAGCAGGGCGGCGGGTTTGCCTCCGACTTCCTCGCTATGACCGACCTGCCCAGAGAAGCGCGGGGGGCGCTGGCGGCCCAGTTCGACGGGCCGCCGCTGCTTCTGACCCAGAAGCAGGAGGACCCGCGCGACGGGACCGTGAAGGCGCTGGCGAGGCTGAAAAACGGCGGGCACCCCATCGAGTGCGTCCTGCTGCCCGACGAGAAGCGGGTCTCGGTCTGCCTGTCCACGCAGGCCGGCTGCCCGATGGCCTGCGCGTTCTGCGCGACGGGGACGCAGGGGCTGACGCGCAACCTGTCGGCGGGCGAGATCGTGGCGCAGTTTCTGCTCCTCCAGTCCCTGTCGCCGCGCCGCATCAGCCACATTGTCCTGATGGGCATGGGCGAGCCGCTGCTAAACTACGACGCCGTTCTGAAGGCGGTCCGCATCCTGAACGCCGAGTGCGGGATCGCGATGCGGCACATCACGCTGTCCACGGTCGGCATCGTCCCCAACATCGAGAAGCTGGCGGACGAGCACTTGCAGCTCACGCTGGCCGTCTCGCTCCACGCGCCCAACGACACCCTGCGGACCCGGCTGGTCCCCGTCAATAAGACCTACCCGCTGGACCGGCTGATGGCGGCCTGCCGCCGCTACGCCGAGCACACCGGCCGGCGTCTGACGTTCGAGTATGTGCTGCTGCGCGGCGTCAACGACGAGCCGGAGCACGCGCAGGAATTGGCCCGGCTCATCAAAGGGATGCCGGCGGCGGTGAACGTCATCCCCTACAACCCGACGTCGGTCGCGGAGCCGTTCGGACGCCCGGACCCGTCCCGCATCGCCGCCTTCCGCAACATCCTGGAGGACGCCGGGGTCGTCGTAACCCAGCGCAAGGAGCGGGGCCGCCAGATCGCCGCTGCCTGCGGCCAGCTCGTGACCGAAGCCACCCGCCGCCGCCCCGCCGAGCGCCCGCTGCCCGTCCTGGCGGGGGCCGCCTGAGATGGAAGAAGAAAACCCCCTAACCCCCGATCCTGGGGGGACAGGAGAAGAGTCGGGAAAAGCCGCCGGAGACGCTGAC
>CAXTWM010000030.1:0-23147 GCA_964247915.1 uncultured Armatimonadales bacterium
CCCCAGTCCCGCGTTTGAGACGTCATGCGCTTTACGAAGATGCAGGGCGTCGGCAACGACTTCGTTGTCGTGGACGGGGGCGAACTGCCGCCTCAACTCTCGCTCCCCGCGCTGGCGATGCAGACGTGTGACCGGAAGTTCGGCATCGGCGCGGACGGGCTGCTGATCGTTTCGCGGGACATGCCGGGCGCGGCCTTTCGGATGCGGATGTTCAACCCGGACGGGTCGGAGGACATGTGCGGGAACGGCCTGCGCTGCGTCTCGCTGTGGGCGCACCGGGCCGGATGGCTGGGGGGGCGGACGACGTTCACCGTGGCCGTCAAGGGCGGCTTCCGGGGTGTCCGGCTGCTGGATGTGGATGACGACGGGCGCGCGGCGACGGTGGGCGTGGACATGGACGTGCCGCGCTTCGACTCGACAGAACTGCCGTTCTGCGCCCCGGCGGGGACGCGCATCGTGGACCATCCGCTGACTGCCGAGGACGAGACCTATCACATCACCGTCGTCAACACGGGCAGCACGCACACCGTCATCTTTGGCGTCGTGCCGCCGGACGAGGCGACGTTCCAGCGCGTCTCGCCGTTGATTGAAAACCACCCGCTGTTCCCCGAGCGCACCAGCGTCCTGTGGGCGACGCCGCAGGGGGACAGCACGATCGGCGTCCGCATCTGGGAGCGCGGCGCAGGCGAGACCTGGGGCTGCGGCACCGGCGCCTGCGCGGTCGGGGCTGCGGCCCAGCTTTACCAGACTGTCGGCATGGGCGCGGTCAAGCCGACCGTGGATGTCGTTTCCAAAGGCGGAACCTTGCGGATCACCTGGCCGGGCGAAGATGCCCCCATAGACATGATCGGACCGGCACAAATCGTTTACGATGGAGACTTCGCCCTTGAGCCTGCCTTCTGAGAACTTCCCCGTCCTGCGTTCCAAACCGACCTTCGACAAGCGTTTCGATCTGCGCTCCTTCGGCGAGCCTTTGAAGGCTCTGCGCGCCGTTCCCATCGTGGACGCGGGCGAGCCGCTGGTGGATTTGCGCGACTTCTGCCCCGGCGTCATTCTGCACCCCGGCTGCCTCCCCTTCCTGCGCGAGACCGTCGCCAACATGGTCAACGGCGTCCAGGAGCGCCTGCCGGAAGGCCACACGCTGACCATCGGGACCTGCCTGCGGACCATTGAAATGCAGCGCGGCATCCGCGAGGGCTTCACGAAAGGCATGACCGAGAAGCACCCGGACTGGTCCAAGGCCACGATGGCCCGGATGCTCAACCGCATGGTCGCCCCGCCGGACGACATTTCCCCTCCCCCGCACACGACCGGCGGCGCACTGGACGTGGGCATCCGCGGCCCGGACGGCGAGGGGCTGGACTTCACCTCGCCGGTCGAGGGCTGGGATTCGGCCCCGACTTACTACCACAAGCTCTCGGAACAGGCGCGCGCCAACCGTCTGATGCTCATTGAAGTCATGGAGAGTGTCGGCCTGACCAACTACGTCGGCGAGTGGTGGCACTGGAGTTACGGCGACCAGGGCTGGGCCTTGCGCGTCGGCAACCCCGTCGCCTACTACGGGGCCGTGGAGGTGGAGGACGCCGAAAACAAGCGCATCCCCCAGCCGCCGAAGCCTGAGGAGGAAGAGGCGGCGAAAGAGGAGCCTGCCCCCGGCGCAAGCGCCGATCCCTCCCTGGCAGGGAAGGGTGAGGAAGAAAATTAAGTGGGCGGCTCCTGTGCAGGCTTCTTCTGGTGCTCTCGCAGACATGCCACCACGGCTATGTGTCCGACGCTTTCTGCCAGTTGCAGAGCGGTCATGCCGTTCCAGTCCACGGCGCTGTCATCTGCGCCGAAACCGAGGAGAAGATTCACCATCTCCGGCTGCCCCGTGTGCGCTGCGGCCATGAGTGGCGTCTGTTCAAAGACGTTCCTCCCGTTCACATCTGCTCCATACCGAAGGAGCACTCGTACTTTATCCAAGTGGCCCATGTTGACTTCGTCATGAAGCCAAGAAACTAGGAACTGTCCATCATCCATAGCGCATCCTCCTGAAGTCTTTAAATCTGAGAGCGACTCTCTCGCCGGTGGATAGAACCAGCGTTCCAGTGCTTCGGGGCGAGCACCCAGCGCATAGAGCAAGTGCAGGAGGGTCCAGACGCCGACCATGCGCCAGGCGAGGCCGCGCTTGCCGTGGAAGCGGCGGGCGCTGGTGATGACTGGGGCAGGGAGCAGGGGCAGGGTTTGGGAGAGGGGCAGATCGGGGCGCAGGCGTTTGGCTTCGGCGCGGAGGGCGAGGCAGAGGGCGTAATCTTCCATCAGGACGGCTTCCCCGTAGCCGCCCACGGCGTCAAAGACGACGCGGCGCGCGAAGAGGGCGCTGTCGCCGTAGAACAGGCGCGACCGGCGGGAGCGGGCGTTGTAGACGGCGGCGAAGAGGCGCGGCAGGAGGCCGGGGGCGTCAAACCGGAGCGTGAAGCTGCCGCCCAGCGCGGCGGGGTCGCTGAGGGTACGACGGATGAGGTCGGCGGCGTCGGGGGGCAGGTGGGTGTCGGCGTGGAGGAAGAGCAGGATGTCGCCGGTCGCCGCAGCCGCCCCGGCGTTGAGCTGGGTGCCCCGACCGCGCGCGGAGCAAACGACCTCAGCACCGTAGTCGGAGGCGACCTCGCGTGTGCCGTCCGTGCTGCCGCCGTCGGCGACGATGATCTCATCGCCAGGGTGCAGGACGGCACGGACGCGCGTCAGAGTGTCGGGAAGCTGCGCCGCCTCGTTGAGCGTGGGAATGATGACGGAGAGCATGGCAAAATCGGAACATAAGAACAGCCACCGGAGGTTCCGGCGGCTGTTCGTGTTTTGTTTGCATATTCGGTTTTAGTCGGCGCTATGGAGTTGTCGTTATTCTGTTGTGGGGCACTCTTCGGTTGTCGCTATTCGATTGTCTGACACCCCCATAATACCCGGCGCGTTTTAGGGCTAAACACGGGCTGAAAATTATTTCTTGGTCAAGTGGCGGCGCAGCAGGTCCATGAGCGTATAGGGGTCCACGATGCGAACATTGGGCATCGCTTGGAGGCGTGTGAACAACCGTTGGTGGGCGGAGGGCGACCAGAGGATGGTGCGGAAGATGTGGAAGTGCGGCCCCGCGCCCCTGTCCCCGGCCAGGCTCACCTGGATGCGGCGGAAGGCTTCGTCGGTCTGATCGGGGTTGGGCATGTCGCTACCCATCGTCAAGTAAGGCGTCCGGGTGGCGGGGACCAGGCCCGAAGAGGCGGGCAGTTTCTGGGCGACGAAGCCGTCCGGGGAGAAGCGGGCGTAGGCGGCCAGGCTCTCGGCAGACATAGGAGGAGCGTCGCCGTCTATGACGAACCCGGTCAGGGACAGATCCCAGGTCTGATAGTACCGGCGGCAGTGTGCCTCCCAGGCGGCGAGGCCGGACGGCAGGTGCGAGAATGGGCGGTCGCCGTCCAGGTTGCCGGGGTTTAGGTAGCCCGCGCCCGCGTCGCCCGCTAGGAAGTGGTCGTTAGCCGTGGCCGTGCGCCGCGCCCAGTCCAGGCCGACGGGGAAGCGGTCGGCGAGGTTCGGGTTGAAGGCCCAGCCCAGCGGCACCGTGCCGCGCGCCGGGTCGTTCCACAGGGCGGGCAGCCGCTGGTAGAGCCAGGCCGCCGAGTCGTAGTCGCCGACGTAGAAGGTGACGTAGGTATCCGGCGCGACTTTGCCCGCCGCGTCGAGATAGCCTGATTTGGTCCAATCGGCCTCCGTCGGCTTCGGCTGGGGGTAGTGCGATTGGCGGGGGAACAGGGCGAAGACGGAGGCGTTCGCCATCGCGTTCAGCCCCAGCGCGTCGGCGTCCATGTAGGCATTAAAGCAGGACAGGATGGCCGCGTAGCGCCATTCGGTAGCGACATCGCCGTGCCGACCTCCCGCCGTCTGCGTGTACTTCCAGGCCCAGGGGACGAAGCCGCCGACGTGGATCATGTGACCGCCGTGTGTCCGGTCATAGGCGGAGCGCAGGATGGCGGCCAGCGTCCGGGCGTCCGCTCCGAGCGGCTGCCCAGCGTCGTCCTGCGGCTTCTCGTCGTCCCACGGCGACAGGTCGAAGAAAAAGGCTCGGCGGGCAACAAAGTAGTCGTGGTCGGACAGACCGTGGGTGTCCGGGCCGGACTTGGTCGGCTGAGTCAGCCACCAGGAGTCAATGTAGTAGGCCAGCCGCGTCGGGTCGCAGCGGCCCGTGTCCAGATACCGGCGCTTGGCCCACAGGTAGGCGTCGCACTTGGCGCTGCCGGTTTCGGCCCCAGTGAACAGCGGTGAGCCATCGGCGTGAAGCAGGCGGAGTTTCACGGGGAGGCGCGGGCCGTGGACGACCAGGCGGTCGTAGACGGAGCCGGGGGCGGGGTCATAGGCGACGGGCAGCAGGTCCTCGCAGCCGGCGGCGGTCGAAGCGACGTTGCTGGTGGCGGGCACGCGCAGGTCATACAGGACGACGCCCTTGACGTGCGGGCGGAAGGTCTGCACCAAGGTTTCCAGGGTCGGCAGGGGGTGCAGGGGCGTTCTGGCGAGCCAGCCGCCGGGCACGCGCAGACCGTCCAGCCAGAAGCGGTCCACGCCGCCCGGCTTGCCGGTGTCCCCGCCGACGTAGGTGATGTAAAGCCGGGGGCGCTGGCGGTTGACCAGCCCTTGCAGTGCGGCGACCAGGTGCGCCTCGGCCCAGGCGTTCCGCGCGCCGCGCTCGGTGTGCAGATCGTAGGCCAGGGCGGGCGCGAGATCGTAAGTGTAAAGCGGCGTTTTGTTCACGGGAGCGGCCGGCGCGCGAGGCGCGAGAAGTGCCAGCAGGAGGAGGCAGAGGCCTCCTAGCCCCCAATTCTGGGGGAACCGGAGAGGATAAAGACGGGCTTGCTTTTCCGGCTCCCCAGAATTGGGGCGGGGGGGCCTACTTGCCGATGCAGAATCGCGAGAAGATCTCACGGATCACGTCCTCCCCCGCCGTCTCGCCGGTGATCTCGCCCAGGGCGTCCAGCGCGCCCCGGACGTCAATGGAAACGAAGTCGGCGGGCATCTCGGCCCCGAGTGTCTTGCGGGCGTCCGCCAGACGCGCCAGAGCCGACTCCAGTGCCCGCTTGTGGCGGGCGTGGGTGACGAACGTGTCTTCGGTGTCGGCGGCGCGGCCCCCCAGCGCGAGGTCCGCCAAGGCGTCTTCCAGGGCGACCAGGTTCCAGCCGGTCACGGCGGACACGACGACGCCCTCGGCGGGCGGGTCTTCGCCCGGCTTCAGGTCCCACTTGTTCCAAACGACGATGTGCGGGCGGTCCGCCAGAGTCTCGCGCAGGGCGACGTCCTCGTCCGTCTCGCCCGCCGTGGCGTCCAAAATCAGCAGGGCGATGTCGGCATCGGCCAGGCTTTCGCGCGTCCGGGCGACGCCGATGCGCTCCACCTCGTCCTCGGTTTCGCGCAGGCCCGCCGTGTCCACGGCGCGCAGGGGGATGCCGCGCAGGTTCAGCGTCTCCTCGATGACGTCGCGCGTCGTGCCGGGGACGGGCGTGACGATGGCGCGGTCCGCCCGCAGCAGGGCGTTCAGCAGGGACGACTTGCCGACATTGGGCCGACCGACAAGCACCACCTTCAGGCCCTCCCGATACAAAATGCCTTGGTCGGCCGTCGCCAGCAGCGCGCCGACCCGCCGCTCCGCCCCACTCAGCTCGGACCGGCAGGCGTCGGCGTCCAGCTCGCCCACGTCTTCGGGGAAGTCAATGGAGGCTTCGATGCGGGCCAGCACGCCCAGGACGATCTCCCGGACTTCAGCTACGGCGACGCTCAGGCGGCCCTCGCTCTGCCGCCGGGCGAGCCGGTGGGCCTGCTCGGTCTGGGCGGCGATGATGTCCCCGACCGCCTCGGCCTGGGCCAAGTCCATCCGGCCGTTCAAAAAGGCGCGCTGGGTGAACTCGCCGGGCCGGGCCATCCGCGCCCCGCACTGCATCAGCCGGGCCAGAATCTGGCGCAGCGGGACCGGGCCGCCGTGGGCCGAGATCTCCACCACGTCCTCGCCCGTGTAGGAGCGCGGGCCATGGAAGACGGCCAGCAGGACGTCGTCAATGACCTCGCCGGTCGGGTGGACGATGTCGGCGCGGTGCAGGGTGTGGCCGGCCCATCCGGCGCAGGGCGTGTGGTTGGGCCGCCACGTCGCCCGGTCCACGACGGCGAAGGCGGCGGGGCCGCTGACGCGGATGACCCCCAGCCCGCCGGTCCCGGGCGGCGTCGCCAGCGCGCAGATGGTGTCGTCCTCAGTCAAATCATCGGGTAACATGGCCCAATTATACCTGCTCTTGGGCGCCGTGATTGAAAAACAGTTTCCAGTCTGTTATAATGAATCACAGGACGTTGCGACTTTTCACCGGTTCGCGTGTCATAAAGAGTTGACGGAAGAATTGACAACGATTTCAGGTACGCCGTACCTCGCCCGTTCCCGAAGGGAGACAGTGAATGCTCAGTCGAATCATGCGATATTTGAAGGGGCTGCTCGGCTTCAAGCTGGACCAGCTCGAAGACCCCGAGATCCTCTTGCAGCAGGCCCAGCAGGAGATGCGCGAGGCGCAGGCCAAAAATCGTGAACGGGCGGTGCAGGCCATCACCCAGAAGAACAACCTGCAAGCCCTGGTGGACCAGACCCAGAAGATGGTCAACAACTTGCAGGCGAAGGCCGAGATGGCGCTGAAGAACGGCGACCGCGACCTGGCCCGCCAGCTCCTGATCGAGAAGGGCCAATATGACGGCACCCTGGAGTCCACCAAAGCCTCGCTCCAGCAGGCCCTGGAAACCACCGAGACCATCAAGGTTGCCATGCGGCGCGAGGAGGAGCGCATCCGGGCCAAGACCGCCCAGGCCCTCTCGATGAAGGCGCAGTGGAAGCAGGCGCAGATCGAGAATTCGATGAACAAGGCGCTGGAAGGCATGTCGGTGGACGGCACCGACCACGCCTTCGAGCGCGCGGCGGCCAAGATCTCCAACGCCCGCAGCGAAGGGCAGGCGCGGACCGAGCTGGCCCGCGAGAGCCTGAGCGGCAAGCTGGCCGGCCTGGAAGACGTGCAGGCGGCCAATAACGCGGACGACGAGCTGGCCCAGATGGAGCAGCGGCTCGGGCTTGCTCCTAAGCCTGCCACCGGTGTCACGCCCTCGCGCCCGATTGCGGCCAATGCGGACATTGACCGGCAGCTCCAGGAACTGGAAGCCCGCGTCGGCGGCAGCAACGGCACGTCACCCTCGTAAAGAATGGGCGTAAGGAACGGAACCCGGCATGGCTGATCTTTTGGGGCGATCCTTTCGCCTCGCCAAAACCTACCTCAACGAAGCGAAGGGCCGCCTGAACGACATCACGGCGGACGCGCAGGACGAGCTGACGAAGGCGCTGAACCGCGACGACATCCAGGCGGGCCTGGCCTCCCCGGACGACCCGATGGAGCGCGCCCAAGCCAAGATCAACGCCGCGCGCGGGACGGCGGCCGGCCAGCGGGAGCTGTCGCCGGGCCGCTACGCCCCTGCCCCGCCCCCGGTCTCGCAGACCGACCCGATGCAGACCGCCTACAAGATCCTCGGCGTCCCGCCCGGCTCGGACTTCCTGACCGTGCAGGCGGCGGCCAACAAGCTGCGCGAGCGGTGCGCCCCGTCCCGCTTCGCCGACGGCACCCAGGAGCAGGCCGAAGCGCGGATGATCCTGCAAAAAGTCGAGGAGGCGTATCAGGTGCTTCAGAACGCGCTCGACCCCGGCGCGGGCCGCTTCGACAAGCTGGAGATTTGATCCGCCGTGGGGACATCTTTGCCGTGGGGCTGAAGCCCCCGGCTGTGGGGCGCGGACGCCCATTCCCACCCCAATAAAGCCTCCACCTGCGTGGGGAGAAGACTAGCCCGCGCAAATGGCTCCTTACCCGCGCAGGCGGGCACTGGGCGCTTCGCCCCACAGCCGGGGGCTTCAGCCCCACGGACGTCCACCCCACGGCCATACAGCCTCACGGCACTGATTCGCCTCTCGTATTCCATGACAACAGCTTCGGAAAATAAATACGCCGTGCTGGTCCGCGAGGTGCAGGCTTGCCGCGCCTGCCCGCGCATGGAAGGCCGCCGCCGTGTGCTTTCGCCCGCCAACGGGCCGCTGACGGCCCGCGTCCTGTTCATCGCCGAGGCGCCCGGACGGTTCGGGGCGGAGAAGGGCGGCATTCCGCTGTCGGGCGACGCTTCGGGCCGGAACTTCCTGCGCTACCTGTCGGCGGCGGGGCTGGCGCGGGAGGAAGTCTTCGTGACCAACGCCGCCCTGTGCAACCCGCGCACGGCGCGCGGGACGAACGCCCCGCCCTCACCCTCCGAACTGCGGAACTGCGCGCCGTTTCTCCAGCGCACTTTGGAAGCCGTTCAGCCCACGGTCGTCGTGACGCTGGGCAACAAGGCGCTGGCCGCCCTGCACCTCATCCAACCGCACTCCTACACCCTCCGCCAACACGCGGCGACCGCCGTTCCCTGGAACGGCTGGACGCTGCTCCCGCTCTACCACCCCTCCCCGCAGGTCGTCATCAGCCCGACCGGGCGCCCTCATGCCGCCCAGGAGGCGGACTACCGCGCCCTGCGGGACCTGCTGAGGACGTTGGAAACGCGGGCGGCATGACGACGATCTTGGACGAGGTGCCGGGGGCGCGGGAGCGGCCCGGCCGCTGCCCGGTCCAGATCACGCGGGAAGAAGACGGGACCGTCACCCTCGTCATTCCCCCGCGCGGCGTCTCGCCCATCGTCCTGTTCTTCGCCGGGGTGCTGCTCCTCAACCTCCTCCTCACCCTCTACACCGGGCTGGTCCTGACCCTGACGGGCCGCAGCGTGCTGTTCATGGCCCAGATCTCGCCCAGCGGCCTGCCCTACTCGCTGCGCCACTGGCAGGGGCCGCTGCTGCTCGGCCTGCTGCTGACCGAGGCGCTGGGGTTCTTCACCCTGGCGGCGATCCTGCGCCCGGTCACGGCACGCGACGCGGTGCCGAGTGCCGGCCCGGGGGGGCGCGGCGGGCCCGCGGCCGGGGGCCGCCCGCGGGAGCGGCGGCTGGCGGGGCGGGACGGGCGCGGCGTCCTGCTCCGGCGCGTCCCGCCGGGCCTGGATTCGGGGACGCTCACCGTTCAGGGCCGGGGCGAGGAGGTCGAGATCGGCGAGTTCCTGCGCGAAGCCGACCGGGAGTGGCTGGCCTCGGCAGGAAATGTCCTGCTGGGGGGATGACGTTCAGCCGGCGGCGGGGAGGCCGCGCGGGAGAAGCGAGGCGGGGGGCGCCGGGTTGAGCAGAGCGGCGAGGCTGACAAGTTGGGTCGGTGAGCCGATGGCAATCAGGATGTCGCCGGGGGCCAGCCGCCGGTCGTCGGGGGGATTCGGAAGGAAGACGCCGCCCTCGCCGCCGGCCCGCAGGGCGACGACCAGCGCGCCTGTCTTTTGCTTGAGTTGAGCGGCCCCGAACGTCATCCCCGCGCAGGCGGCGCTTTCCGTCACCGTCACCTCGCGCAGCAGGAACTTCGTTTGGTCGGTCTCGGTCATGGCCGTGATGAAGTCCGTGACGGCGGGGTTGATCGCCGTGATCGCCATCCACCTCCCGCCCAGGATGTGCGGCGAGACGACCTTGCTGGCCCCCGCCCGGAGCAGCTTGGCCTCGTTCTGCAAGGTGTCCGCGCGCGCGACGATGTACAAGTCGGGCCGCAGGCCGCGCGCCGAAAGGACGATGAACGTGTTGACGGCGTCGGTCGGCGTCACGGCGATCAAGGCCGCCGCGCGGTCAATCCCCGCCTGCTTCAGCACCTCGTCGTCGGCGGCGTCGCCTTCCACATGGGGGACGTCCGCCTCGCGCAGCATCTCCAGCCGCGCCGACTCCTGCTCGATGACGACGTAGGGCACTTTGTTCTGGGTGTACCCCTGCGCGATCTGCTGCCCGATGCGGCCATAGCCGCAGACGATGTAGTGGTTTTTGAGTGCGTTCACCGTGCGTGTCATCCGTTTCTTGGAAAGGAGCATCAGAGTCTGCTCGCTGACGAACGTTTCGATGATGGTGGTGAACAGCCACGCCGCCGTGCCCAGCCCGAACAGGATCAGGACGATGGTGAAGATCTCGCCGGGCACGTCGAGCGGCTTGACCTCGCCGTAGCCGACGCTGCCCAGGGTGATGACGGTCATGAACAGGGCATCCAGGAAGCCGAGATGCTCGATCCCCATGTAGCCCGCCGTACCGCCGGTGACGATGAAAACACCCGCCAGGAGCGCCAGGCGCAGCCGCAGGAGCGGGTTTCGGTAGAAGTCCCGCAGCCGGGGCATGGTCTTCAGGCGTGGCAGCCGGCGCATCATCGGGGCGTCGCCGTCACTTTGTTCCCCGGCGTCACGCTCAGGTCGAGCGTCTTGCCCCGGAACCGGACACCTTTGACCGTCAGCCCGCCCCACCCCGGCGGCAGGTGCGGGGCGGCGTACAGCGACGCCTCCCCGTCGCCCGCAACCTTCGTCCCCCGTCCCGTCTGCCCCGGCTCGACCACTTGCAGGCCCGCGAAGCCGTACAGGACGCTTTGCAGGCACCCGCCCATCCCCGTGCAGAAGTAGACGCGGTTGGAAGTGCGCTTCTCGGCGAAGGCGTCCCACGGGCCGCGCATGAACGGGCGGTACGAGTCGTGGAACAGGTCCAGGGCATCCTTGTCGCGCCCCAGACGGGCGGCGACGACCGCATGGATGCTGGTCGTCATGGCGGGTCCGAACTTGCTGGTGTGGGCGGTGTAGAAGTCCAGCATCTTACCTTCCGTCGGCGCGTCAAACGCCACGTTCAGGGGGTGGACGAGCAGCAGCGTGTCGGCCTGTTTGGCGGCGAAGCGGTCCGTCATCGGCGCGTCGTTCTCGGCGGGGATGCCGCGCGCCTTGTCGAAGGCGGAATACATCCCGTCGGCGATGATCTGCCAGCGCGGGTCGGCGGGCTGCCCCAGAGTCCGGGCCGCCCGCGCCGCCGCCCGCAGGTTCGCCTGCACGACGGCGTTGGTCCAGGCGTCGTCATCCACGACGCCCGCCGTCTCGTCGGGCGACAAGACGCCTTTGATGTGGTACTTGCCGTCCGCGCCCTTCGTCACGCGCGAGACCCAATACTGCGCCGTCGCCGACAAAATCGGCCAGCCCTCGCCCTTCAGGTAGTTCTTGTCGCCCGTCCACAGGTAATACTGCCACGCGGCCCAGCCGACATCCGCCGTGATGTGCCGCTCTTTGGCGAACTCCCCGCCCACCATCTCCGCGCCCGTGTCCGCGCTCTCCCAGGGGTACTCCGCCCCCGCGAAGCCGTGTGCTTTGGCGTTCTTCCTTGCCTGCGCCAGCCGCTTGAAACGGTACTCGATAATGGACTTAGCGTAATCCGGGTGCTGGACAATCAGCGCGGGCAGCATCCACACCTCGGCGTCCCAAAAGATGTGGCCGCCGTAGAGGTTGGAGGACAGGCCGAACGGTGGGATAGAATGGTCGGAGCCGGGGTAGGTGGAGGAAAGCAGATAAAACAGGTTCGCGTGCGTCACCTGCTGCGCTTCCGGGTCGCCGGTAATCACGATGTCCGAGGTCTGCCACAGGTGCGACCAGTCGCGCCGCGTGGTCATTGGAATCCAAGGGTTAGCAGTCGTCGGAGCCACCTGGATGTCTTGTACGCCCTTGTTCATGTCCAGCGTCTGGCTATACAACTTGTAGTTACCCTGAGAGTATGCGAAACCCGCCGGTCCGGTTGCCGCTAATTGTCCACTGCGGTAATTTCCCGCCTGTATCGTCTGCTTGGTCTGTGCATTGGCAGCCACGAGGACGCCTTTTTTCCCATCGGCGAAGTAGACCGGGATCGGGTTGTGCGGGTCTGCCGACACCAGCACCCACGGGTCAAACGTCTTCTGGTTCAGGAACAGGGTGTTGGCGGCGGCCTGGTCATGCTCCGACGGAGCCGTATTCGTGGGCGGCGTGGCGGTGTCGTTGTGGCAGCCGGCGAGCAGAAGACACGCGGCGAGGATGGGTGTAATGCGAGCGTTCACGGGGGTAAGATACGCCCGAGCGGGCGGAAAATCCTGCACAAGCGTTAAGGAGCAGACATGGCGGACACGCAAGGGGACATTCGGAAAGTCCGGTGGGGGATCATCGGGGCGACGGCGCGCATCGCCAAGAACGCATTGATCCCCGCCATTCTGAGCAGCGAACACGCGGAACTGGCGGCGGTGGCTTCGCGCAGCCGGGACAGCGCGCGCGAGATCGCCGCCCTGGCCGGGCCGGACGTGGCGGCGTATGGCGATTACGATTCGCTGATCGCCGACGACAGGGTGGACGTGGTCTACCTGCCCCTGCCGAACAACCTGCACCTGGGCTGGGCCGTGGAGGCGATGAACAACGGCAAGCACGTCCTCTGCGAGAAGCCGCTGGCCCTGAACGCACGGCAGGCCGAGGAGATGGTCGAAACGGCGGCGGACAACGGCGTCATCCTGTCCGAAGCCTTTATGTACCGCTACCACCCGTTGCAGCAGGAGGTGGCCTCGCTCGTGCGCGGCGGCGACCTGGGCGAGCCGCGCCTGGTGCGGGCGTCCTTCTCATTCGTGCAGACGGATGAGGACGACCACCGGCGCGACCCCGGCATGGGCGGCGGGGCGCTGTTCGATGTCGGGTGCTACTGCGTCCACATCGCCCGGCGCGTCTTCGCGCGCGAGCCGACCGCCGTGACCGCCAAATCCCTGTACGACCCGCAGACGGGGATTGACACGACCACGACGGCGCTGATGGAGTTCGACGGCGGCGGCATCGCCCTCCTTGACTGCTCGTTCTCGCTGTCGTTCCGGGCGACCTATGAGGTGGTCGGCAGCGACGCCTCCATTACGGTCCCGAACTTCCTGCTGGGCGGCCAGGCGGCCGGGGACCACGCCGAGGCGGGCGACTACTGCCTGTCGCGCGGCGGGGAGGACGAGGAGCGCCGGTCGCAGGCCGGCAGCATGTATGTCAGCGAGGTAGAAGCAATGTCGCGCCGCATTCAGGGCGAGGACGTGTTCCTGCTGCCTGCCGAGGACGGCCTGCGTAACATGCGCGCCCTGGACGCTGTCGCCGCCAGCGCGCGGACGGGGCAGAAGGTGCCGGTGTAGGGGCGCGACTCATCGCGCCCCTACAGCCCCACAACCGCGCCGATCGCCAGATCGTCCCAGGCCAGCCGCACGCCGTCCGGCGCCGCGTCCGTCTCCTCGAACAGCACCAGCTCGTTGTGCTCCCGCAGCCAGCACTTGGGGACGTAGTAGCGCGTGTGGCCGTTGATGGCCCAGTAGCGGCCCATGTTGATCCCGTTGACGTACAACACCCCCTTACCCATGCCATCGAGGTGGACGACGGCCTCGCGGTCCGGCACGGCCAGTTCCTCCGAGGGCAGCGCGAACGAGGCGCGGAAGAGGCGCAGCGGGCGCAGGGTGTCCTCCAGAGGACCCCAGGCGATCTCATGGGGCGCGACCTCCCAAGATAACCGGGACCGAAAGCGCCAGTCCGTGAGCGGCGTCGAGAAGTCGCGCAGGACGGGGCCGAACAGCCCTTTTTTGTCCTCCTCCAGCCGCCGCCCCTTGAACTGCCAGGCACCTTTGAGGCGCCCCATGTCGTCGCTCAGGACGGCGACCGTGTTCTCACCCTGCCTTAACGGGACGCGGGCCGTCAGGGAAGGATCGGCCATACGCTCCTCCCCCGGCGCTTCACTGCCGGCCACCAGTTCGCCGTTGACCAGCAGCAGGGCGCGGTCCGCCAGGGCGGTGAGCGTGAGCCTCGCTTCTCCATCGGCATCGGCGTAAAGAGTCGTCCGATACCAGGCGTAGCCGGACTTGTCCCCCAGAGAGACGCGGTTCATCGGGTGGTACATCGCCGTCCAGCCGGTCGTGTCGTAATCCGGCTGCGCTTCCTCGTCGGCGGGCGCGCTCTGCCAGTGTTCCAGAACGGGCGCGGCGGGCAGAGCCGTATCGGAAACGGGCAGCGGCGTCCAGGCCCCGTCCCGGTACTTCCACAGGTCGGTTGCGCCGGGCAGGAGTTCGGCGGCGGGGCCGCTCTCGGTCTCCCGGAGGTAGTACGGGCCGAGGTACACCGTGCCGTCCGTTCCAAACCACGTTACGTCCATCTGTCCGGGCGTCAGCGTGAGGAAGGTCTGCGTCCGGCCCTCGGGCGTCTGGTGGCGGCGGACGTGGACGGGGTCACCCGGCGTGGCGGCGAACTTGGGGTCGTTGTCGGGGTCATAGGCGACGATGATGGTTTCGTTCGGGGCCTCTAAAACGCGGGTGATGATCGGCGCGTAGAAGTCCATCGGCGTGCCGCCGACCGACCAGCCGAGGACGAGGGGGCGGACCGTGTCGGCGGGGACAGCGATGCGATGGGGGAGACCCTCGGCGATCTCGGACAGGTCCACGTCCGCGCGCTCGTCGCCCCTGTTTTCCAGAAACCAGAGCTTGCCCGCGTCGGTCTCGCGCTGGTGCAGCAGGACGCCGTTTTCGAGCGCCTGCCGGTGCAGCGCAGGGTCATACACGGGCGCGTTCAGCAGAACATCTTTAAACGTCTGCGCGAACAGGGCGACGCGGCGGGTCCGGCCGTACTTCTTTTGCAGCGTCCCCGTCTCGGACAGCGGGCCGGTGCTGTAGTAGGAGGTCGTCTGGCCGTACATCGCGCTGTAGCCGAAGTTGGTGCCGCCGTGCCACATGTAGTAGGTGTAGCCCGCGCCGCCCATCGCCAGGATGCGCCACGTCTCGCGCTCGGTGAAAGCCGGATCGAAGGGGTTGCCGCCGCCCCAGGCGGGGGCGGTGTCATACGGCTTGTCCCAGACGTTGTACCAGCCCGTCCAGAACTCCGTCGAGTGCAGCGGCTTGTCCGGCTGCCGCCGCCGGTAGTCTTCAAAGCGGTCGGCGATGCGGTGCCCGTTGATGCACTCGATGGCGCCGCCGACCTGGCCCTCGCAGGTGATCAGCGGCACGTCCATCCCGTACTTGCGGGCGATGCCGATGAGCGCGTCCATGTAGAGTTCCTGGGCGTGGCCCTGGTTGCCGCCTAAATTTAGCTCGTTCTCGATCTGGCACAGGAGGATCTTGCCGCCGCGCGTGACCTGCCGCTCAGCAAAAATGGGCAGGAGGCGGCTCCAATACTTTTCGACGGCTTGCAGGTAGAGCGGGTTGAACGTCCGCGTTTCCAGCCCGGCTTTGGTGTAGAGCCAGGACGGGAAGCCGCCGCCGTCCCACTCGGCGCAGATGTAGGGGCCGGGGCGGACGACGATATACAGCCCGGCCTCGGCGATCATGTCCAGGAACGCGGCAACATCGGCCTGGCCTTCAAAGACGAAGCTGCCTTCCTCCGGCTCGTGGACGTTCCAGAAAAAGTACAATTGCAGCGCGTTCAGCCCGGCGGCTTTGGCCTTCTGGATGCGGTCCGCCCACAGAGCGCGCGGGACGCGCGGGTAGTGGATCGCGCCCGCCGTCAGGAAGACGCGCTCGCCGTGGATGAGAAAGGATTGGGCGTCGTAGGTGATGGAGTCTGTCAAGGGGATGGCTTCTAAATGCAAAAATGCGGGCGATTAAAATCGCGGCAACAAAGGCGCGAAGTCCGCCTTCGCGGACTAATCCCTAACCGGCGAAGGCCGGTTTCGTGAACTCGTTGCCGCGACTTCAGTCGCCCGCAGCTTCACCGCTACTTCAGCTTCTTCCGCACGGGGAAGTAGCCCTCGGCGCGCAGGGTCTTGGTGATGCGGACGGCGGACAGGGCGCGGTTGAAGGTGTAGACGTGCAGGCCCGCGACGCCCTGTTCCAGCAGGTCGCGGCACTGGCGGGTCGCGTACTCGATGCCGCGCTCCGTGACCTCCTTCTCGGCCCCCTCCCCCAGAAAGTCAGTCAGCTTCTTCGGGATGTCCTGGCCGCTGAGTTCCCCGATGCGCTGGAGCTGGCTCAGGGACGTGACCGGCAGGATGCCGGCCAGCAATGGGAAGGTAATGCCGGCTTGGGCGGCCTTGTCGCGGAAGGCATAGAACAGGTCGTTGTCGAAGAAGAGCTGCGACGTGGCGAACTCGGCCCCGCACTCCTGCTTGAACCGCAGCCACCGGATGTCGTGATCCAGGTGCTCGGCGTCCGGGTGCTTCTCCGGGTAGAAGGCGCAGCCGATGTGGAAATCAAAGTTGGATTTGACGAACTCGATCAAATCGGAGGCGTGGGCGAAGCCGTCCGGGTGGGGCTTGTACTGCGGGTCGTTCTGGGGGGCGTCCCCGCGCAGGGCCATCAGGTGCCGGATGCCGGCCCGCTGCAAGGTGAGGAGGATGTCACGGATCTCGTCCTTCGAGTGGCCGACGCAGGTGAGGTGAGGCACCGATTCGATGTCCAGCTCACGCTCGATGCGGCTGACCAGGTCCACCGTCTTTTCCCGGTTGGAGCCGCCCGCGCCGTAGGTGACGGAGACGAAATCGGGCGCCTGCCGGGTGATCTCGCCCAATGTCGAATACAGCGTCGCCCAGCCCGCCGGGTTCTTGGGCGGCGAGAACTCGTAAGAGAGCGTCGGAACCCCCGCCGTCAGCTTGTCACAGAAGGTCATAATCTCGGTTCCTTGCCGGAAGCACATACCGGCACACGGTCACAGGAGGGCGAACACAAGGTTCGCCCCTACATCATGCCGAACCCGTAGGGGCGAACCTTGTGTTCGCCCTTCTCTGTGGGCGTTTCGTTTACCCGATCCCCAGCAGAATCACCTCGACGCGCTCGCAGAGCGCGTGGAGCATCAACTGGTGGCACTCCTGAATCCGCATCGCGCTGGGGTTGACGCTCTGCACGACTATCTCGTGATCCGCCAGCCCCTTGCACTTGCCGCCGGTCTTCCCCAGAAAAGCCCCCGTCACCAGGCCGCGTTCCCTTGCCGCCGTCAGCGCGCGCACGACGTTCTCCGAGTTGCCGCTGCTGGTGAAGACAATCAGCACGTCGCCCGGCATCCCCAGGGAGTGTACCTGACGCGCGAAGATGTCGTCGAATCCGTAGTCATTGCCGATGCAGGTCAGCAGCGTCCCATCTATGGACAGGCACATCCCCGGCAACGACTTCCGTTCGCGGTAGAAGCGGCCCGTGAACTCCTCGGCTAGATGCGCCGCCTCCGCCGCCGACCCGCCGTTGCCGCAGGTGAGCAGCTTGCCCCCGTGGTTGAAGGCATGGAGCACGGCGTCGGACAGCGCGTTCAGCGTTTCCTCATGGGCGGCCAGCGCTTGCAGGTCTTCCTGCAATTCTTTGATGTGTTGCGTCAGCATAAGGTTAGGTCTGGAGCGCCTCCGCCAGCAGGGTGACGGGATGGGCGACGCGGACGTCCGGCAGGCCGCGTTCTTGGAGGCCCGCCCCGATCCAGGACAGGCAGCCGGGGTTGCCCGCCGCGATGACCGAGGCGCCGGTTGCCAGAATGTTCTCCAGTTTACGTCTCTGCAAATTCCGTGCCATTCCCGGTTCGGTGAGATTATAGATCCCCGCCGAGCCGCAGCAGACCTCGCTTTCAGGCAAGTGCGCCCACGTCACTCCGGGCAGCAGCGACAGCAGGGCACGGGGCGCGTCGCGGACCTGCTGGCCGTTTGCGAGGTGGCAGGCGTCGTGGTAGGTCATGGTGACAGGCGCGGGCGAGACGGGACGGAGCGGCGCGACCCAGCCCAGTTCGTCCAGCCACTCGCAGACGTCGCGCACTTTAGCGGCGAAGGCGGCGGCGCGGGCGGCGTACTCGGGGTCATCGGCCAGGAGCTGGCCGTACTCCTTCATCATGCTGCCGCAGCCCGCCGAGTTGACGACGACGACGTCCAGGCCGTCAAAGGGCGAAAAGGCGTCTATCAGGGCGCGCGCCAGTGACTTGGCCTCGTCGCCGTAGCCGTTGTGCCCGTGCAGGGCGCCGCAGCACCCCTGCCGGCGGTTGGTCAGGACCTCGCAGCCGTTGGCGGCGAGAATGGTCACGGTGTCGGCGTTGACACCGCCGAACAGGACGCGCATGGCGCAGCCGGCAAGGACGCCGACGCGGGCGCGCTTCCGGCCCACCGCAGGTGTCACGACCGATGGCAGCGGCGGCGAAAGGACGTCCGGCAGGCGCGTCGCCTGCGCCGCCGCCTGGGGGTCGCCCGACAGCAGGCGCACGGCGGGGGCGGGGACGACGCCGCCCGCGAGGGCCTGGGCGGCGCGCATGGCCGCCGTCATCTTCGGCGGGTGGGTCAGCGTGTCCAGCAAGGCCCAGCGGGACAGGTCGGTGCGGCGGGGCCGGGCGCGCTCGCCGTTGATCCGCTCGCGGGCCGTCTCCAGGATGCGCCCGTAGGGGACGGCGGAGGGGCAGGCGGTCTCGCAGGCGCGGCAGCCCAGGCACAGGTCGAGGTGCCGGGTCACGTCCCCATCCTGCGGCGAGAGGACGCCCTCGTGCATCTTCCGCATCAGCACGATCCGCCCGCGCGGGCTGTCCGCCTCGCTGCCGGTTTCGAGGTACGTTGGGCAGGACGGGAGGCAAAGCCCGCAGTGGACGCAGGCCATTAAATCTTGTTCGTGCTGGGCCTTGGTCATAGCTTACCGACGAACCGGCCCGGATTCCACATCCGGTCCGGGTCCAGAGTTTCTTTCAGGCGGGCCATCAGGCCGAAATCGGACAGGAGCGGCGACCAGACGGGCGTGCCCAGAGCGCGCAGGGTATCGGGCATCCGCTCGAGGATGAAGCTGCCGCCGCAGCGGTCGGCCTTGTCCTTCAGATCGGCGTGGAAGACGGCCCAGTCGGCGTCCTCGCGGGTGGGCGCGAAGTGCGCGGTCATCAGGCCCAGGGCGGCGTCGGCGGCGACCCGAGCCGAAAACCCGGCGCGGCGGGCGGTCCACTCGACCATGCGGGAGAACGCGCCGACCTGGGACGAGAGGATGTGGAACGAGGCCGTCATCGGCGCGTCGCCCCCGTCTTGGAGGGCGAAGTCGCGCAGGCGGGCGCGGAGGGACACGGCGGCCTCCTCGGGCAGCGGATCGGCTCCCAATGTCTCGGCCTGCCAGGCGACGGCCTCCGGGTCGCCGTCGAAGCCGAGCACGACGTACTGCGCCGGGGACGATTCCGGCAGGACGGCCTGGGCCGCCGACGGGTTCAGCAAATACAGAAAGGTGGGCGTGAGATCGGACGCCAGGAGGCGATCCAGAACGTCCTCGCTGTTGTGGTCCGGGGACAGCGGCAGGGTGACCGTGGCCGACGCGGGAGGAAGCGGCGCGACTTTGAACGTGGCCTCCACAATCAGGCCCAGCGTGCCGAACGAGCCGCAGTAAAGCTTGGGCAGGTCGTAGCCGGCGACGTTCTTGACGACCTTGCCGCCGCCCTTGACCCACTCGCCCCGGCTGTTCAGCACCGAGACGCCCAGCAGCGAGTCGCGGACGGAGCCACCGGCCAGTCGGCGCAGGCTGTTAGCGCGCGTCGCGACCATGCCGCCGACAGTCTGCCGGTCAGGCCGGGCGATGTCGAGCGGCAGAAACTGACCGCGCGCGGCCAGCGTCGCCTGCAACTCAGTCAGAGTCACCCCCGCCTGCGCCGTCACGGTCAGGTCGGCGGGGGCATAGTCCGTGATCCGGTCCAGCTTCCGCGTGGAAAGCGCGACGTCGTAGCGGGCGGGCGGGTGGCCCAGATGCCGCCGCGTCCCCCCGCCCCAGGGCACGATGGCTTTCCCCGCCGCCTGCCGCACGAGTTCCTGGGCCTCATCCGGCGATGCGGGCGCGCAAACCGCGTCAGGAGTGTGGCCGAAGAGATCACAGGGAAGGTCATGGCGCGGCTCCGTCATGCCCTTAGTATATCATTTATTGCGGGGCGCGGTCAACCGGCTCCCGGCGTTTCAGCCCTGGATGGCCGCCAGCAGGTCCGGCAGGAAAAGCAGGACCGTCTTTGTCGCCAGGGCGAGGGGTTCGGGATCGGCCAAGCCCTCGGCGTCCCCCGGCAGGTTGATCAGCAGGGTCCGCCCGCGCATCCCCGCCACGCCGCGCGACAACACCGCTTCCGTGTGGCCGGCGTCAAAAGCCGCGCGGCGCAAGGTTTCGACGATGCCGGGGGCGGGGCGCTTGAGGAGCGCCTGCGTGGCTTCCGGCATCACGTCCGCGTCCGAGTAGCCGGTCCCGCCGACGGTCAGGATCAGGTCGCACCGTGCCGCTTCGTTGGGGACGTCGCACCAGTCGCGCAGGATGCGCTCGACCTCGGCCCGCGCGCTGCGGACGACGAGCGGGCGGTGGACGGTGTAAAAGCCCTCGCCCGACGCCATGAGGACGCGCTCGACGGCGGCGCAGCCCGCCTCCTCCCAGGACCGCAGGCCCACCTCGGCGAAGGTCCCTTCGCGGCGGGCCAGACCCAGAATGCCCACTTGTATCATCGTGTGCTGCCTATTCTGAGGGGTGAAAGAGTTGTTGCCTACTGCACCAATCCCTTCGTCACCTTCATGAAGATGTCTTCCAGATCCGTCTCCTGCTCCGAGAAGGTCTGGACGCGCAGGCCGCTGTCCACCAGGAGCTTGTTCAGACCGGCCTGCGCTTCGGGGTCGCCGGTGAACTCGACGTGCAGGTGGGAGTCCACGGGCCGGACGGCGCGGACGCCGTCAGCGGAGGCCAGAAGCTCCATCGCCCGCTCCGTCCCGTCCAGCAGCTTGATTTCCAGCGTCTTGCCGCCGGTCACCTGGGCCATGATGTCCTGGACGTCGCCCGAGACCAGGAGTTCACCGCGCTCGATGATGCCGACCTTGTTGCAGAAGTCGGCCAGCTCGGGCAGGATGTGCGAGGAGATGATGATGGTCTTGCCCATCGCCTTCAGCTCTTTGAACAGTTCCTTGATCTCGATGCGCGCGCGGGGGTCCAGGCCAGACGCCGGCTCGTCCAGCAGCAGCACCTTGGGGTCGTGGATCAGGGTTTTGGCGAGGCACAGCCGCTGCTTCATGCCCGTGGACAATTCTTCCACATAGTTGTCCTTTTTCCCCGATAAATCGGTGAGGCTGAGGACGTCATCTATGATGCGCGGGCGCTGCGGCCTGGGCAGCCGGTACGCGCCCGCGAAGAAGTCCAGGTACTCCCAGACCCGCATGTCGTCGTAGATGCCGAAGAAGGCCGGCATGTAGCCGATCCGCCCGCGCACGGCCTCGGGGTTCTCGACGACATCAATGCCGTCAATCAGCGCCGTCCCGGACGTCGGCTTGAGCAGGGTGGCGAGCATTTTGATCGTCGTCGTCTTACCGGCCCCGTTTGGGCCGATGAAGCCGAAGATGTCGCCCGCCTCCAGATGCAGGCTGAGGTCCTTGACGGCGGTGAGGCCCTTGTATTCTTTGTGCAGGTGGCTGATTCTAATCATGCTGGTGTTCTTCCGGCTCCCCATCCGGCTTGATTTCGATGACGTGCATGTCCTTTTTCATAATCACGGAGCGGCCCATGCCGAGCGCCTTACGCTCGGCACGGCTCATGCCTTCCAGCCACATCGTCGTCGCGCGATTCAGGGCCGCCTGAGCGTGATCGCCCTGAAGCGCCGGACGAGGATCAGCCTCGGCATTGTCCTCCGTGATCCGCACGTCCAAATTGATGGTTAGCGTGACTCGATACAGGCCCATGTTCGTCCTCACGTCCGCTCGCGGACCGCCTGGTGGTAACGGCTGACCATGAAGCGCAGGGCGGCGGCGGCGGCGGCGGCGGTCACCAGCAGGTAGAAGCAGGCGATCAGTGGATACGGATCGTGCGGGTAATCGGGATAGGCCTGGCCCGGATTCAGCCACGAGAGCAGCGAAGAGAATGCGAAAAACGGGTTCAGCCACATCACCGAGGAGTTGCCCTGCGGGCCGGAGTGCGGCTGGAGGAGTTCGATGACCCCGTTGATGATCACGGTCCCGACGCAGAGGAAGGCGGTCGCGGTCAGCGCGGTCGCCGTCGCGCCCGCCGTCCGCCGCGCCTGGAACGAACAGAGCAGGCCCAGCGCGCTGTAAAACCCCGTCGTGACGACCAGGAAGATTAGCACGCCGGGCAGGATCGCCAGGCTCATGCCGCCGAAGAACATGCAGGCGAGCAGATACGGGAGGGCGAGGGCGATGATGAGCCACGGGATGAGCTGCCGCCCCACCCACTTCCCGAACAGGATCTCCCACGCCGACAGCCGGGTCGTCGCCAGCGCGTCCCACGTCTGCTGCTCGCGCTCCTGCGTGATGGCGGTCGAGGCCATCGCCGGGGCCAGCAGGACGATCAGGGTCAGCGCGCCGTACACCAGAAAGGGCAGGAGGTCCTGGGCGTCCCGGCTCGTGCCGCGCCCGATGCCAGTCAGGCCGCGCGCATAAAAGTAGAGGGCGACCAGGCCGATGGGCCAGGCGACGACGGGGATGGCCCGCCCGACGCCCTTGCGCCGCAGCCGGAGCCGCCCGCGCAGCTCGCGCTCCAGGACCGGGTTTTCGGTGATCAGGCTCATGTCAGTGTACGACCTGTATCTGATTGGGCTGGGTCAGCATCACCGCCACTTTGTCCCCGTATTGCAGAAGCGAGCCGGAGACCACGACTTCGCGGCCACGCAACGTCTGCATGTCGGGGAACCGCGAGTAGCCCCGGAAGGTGAGCACGGCCGTGAGGGCGCGCGGATACTGCGGGTCAAAATCCAGAACCAGCGTCTGATGCTGCGGGTCCTGAGTGACCTGGGTGACGACTCCGTGGAAGCTGCCCGGCCTGCCCAGCCTCTGCCGGGCGAGTGCCAGGTTGTGGGCGTCCATCGCCTGCTTGTAGGCCGGCGTGCTCCGCGTCGTCTGGCCGAAGCTTACGACCCGCGAGGCGACCGCCTGCTGCGACGGGAATCGGAACCGGCGCATCACCCCAGGGAACCGGCCCGGCGCGGGGGGCGGCGCGGCGGCGATGAGGCGCGCGCCCTTGATCGGCAGGTGAACGATCACCAGGCTGATCTCGTTCTCGCGGACGACCCGCCCGTCCACGCGCGGGGCGGGGCCAGCCAGCGCGGGGTCGTCGCTCCAGCCCAGCAGCAGGGCCTCGCCGGACGAGGGCTGGTAGAGGGGAGGGGCTTGAGACTGGCCGCCATTGTAGTAGACGCCGTTGTTGTCCTGCTGCCCCAGCGAGCGCACATAGTCGGCGAGGGCGGCCTGCATCCGCCCCCGGATGTCGCCCTGGGCGTCGGCCCCGCCCGCGCGGCCGCCCGTCGGGAGGCCAGACAGACTC
>CAXTWM010000031.1:0-23139 GCA_964247915.1 uncultured Armatimonadales bacterium
GTCGTGGCGTAGCGCCAGGGGGTGGGGTCCGTGGCCGAGTTGCCGACGACGTAGGTGACGGTCGGCTTGACCGGCAGGGGCGCCCAGCCGGTGACGACGGCCTTGTCGCGGCTCGACCACTTCTTCCAGACGTTAGCGTCGGTCAGCATCTGGATGAAGACGCCGCCGATGACCGGGCGGGCGTTGAACATGACGCTGTTGACGTCGTCCGTGTTGTACCAGTCGGAGAACGGGCGGCGGGCCGCCGTCTCATTGAGGTAGGCGTACATCGGGTCCGTCAGGGCCTCGAAGTCGGCCCGGCTGTCGGCCATCGCCGCGCACCAGGTCGTCCAGTCGGACTTGGTGGTCCGCGTGCGCGAATCCAGCGGCAGGCCGTAGGGATGCATCTGCGTCTTGTAGAAGGCGACTTCCTTTTGGGCGACGGCGGGTGGGAAGACGTTCAGGCCCAGCAGCCTGTCCCAGACCAGGTTGTACTTCTGGCCCCAGGTGCCAGGCTTGTCGAAGGCCAGCAGCGAGGCGTCGCCCGAACCCGCCACCTGCTGCCAGTGCACGGCGAAGTTTTGGGCGAGGGCGTGGTACTTGACGGCGTTGGCGGTCTCGCCGCGCATCCGGCACAGGTCGGCGTAGGCGGCCAGGGCGACGATGGCCTTGATCGAGAGGTTGGCGTTGTGGGCCAGGTGCCCCATGAAGTCGTCGGTGCAGAGCTGGTCCTCGGGGTCCTGCCCGTACTGCTCCAGGTACTGCGCCCACTGGCTCAGGTGCGGCCACCAGGGCGTGACCCAGTCGGCGTTGCCCTCGGACCTGGCGATGGCGTCGCACAGGATCAGGATGTTGCCGGATTCTTCGACGGGCATCTGCTCGCCGCCGTCGTCGGTCCCGCGCGCGATGGGGTAGGTCCCCAGGTCGTGCGGGGCGTTGGGGAAGCGCCAGCGCGGCGACGCGCCGTAGTTCAGGACCGGCACGATGGAGGCCTTCGCCAGCGTCGGCGACAGCAGCAGCAGCATCGGGTCCTGCGGGAAGATGACGTCCACCGTCGCGATGTCGCCGTTGGAGTTGTTTTCTTTGGTGAACAGCAGCGGCTTGCCGCTGCGGTCGGCGGCCAGGCCGTTCGCCGCGAGGCACTGCCGGTAGGCCAGCGCGATCATCTGGGCGTACCTGGGGCCGCCCGTTTTGGCGGCGTCCGCCATCAGCGACTGGTCGAAGTCGGCGCAGCGCCGGGTCAGGCTCGGGTAGTCGCGCTCGGCGGTCTGGAACAGGGAGGAAACGCTCATCCCGTTGCGCCGCCAATAGGGCCGGAGGTTCTGGCCGAAGTACTTGATGTTGTACGCCTCGTCGTACCCGATCAGGAGGTGGCGGGAGACGGGCTTGGCGGAGACCCCGCCGAGGTCGAACGTGAAGGCCAGGACGGGCGGGTTGACCTTGGCGGGGCGCGGCTGGTCCGCGTCATCGGCGGGCAGGGCGCCGCCGCCGGCGAACCCGGCGAGCAGGGTGGCGTCCGCGCCCACGGCGGCCTGGGCGTCGGCGGCGGGCGCGGCGGCGACGACGAAGCCCCAGTCGCGCCGGACGTTGTCCCCGGCGACATCGAAGTAGCCCTGCTTGCTCGTCCCCGCCCGCAGGGAGGTCAGGGCGCCCATCGGCTCGCGCCCCCAGACGACCCTCTGGTCGGGCATGTGGGTCGCGATCAGGGCGCTGACGCTGTCGTACAGCGAGACCTGGTGGCGGGCGCCGTCCACCGAGCGGACGTCCCACGTCAGGTAAGTGACGGGCCGGGACAGCACATCAATGTCGTCGGGCAGGCTCGGCGTCATGAAGGTGAGCGTGACGTGGACGCCCGTGCCTTCAAAGTTGTAGATGCTGCGCGTCGGCGTGACCTGGACTCCCGTCTGCGGCAGCGCCGGAGTCGCCACGGGGTCGTTCCCCATCAGCCGGAGGGTCTTGCCGTCCACCCGGATCAAACTGACCAGGGGGTACTCGCGCCGGGTCCAGTGGCGCGTGCTGTCGTCCGTCAGGCGGTCCGCCATGGACCAGATGCTCAGGAACGGGTCGCTGGCGACCAGCGGCACGGCGGGCGGGCGGAAGGCCGGGGCCGTGGGGGTATCGGCGGCCAGGGCCGCCGGCACGGCCGAGGCCGCCACGGCAGCCGCGGCGAGAAAACGAGAAAACCTCATAAAAACACTAACCTTTCGTCGTCGAAACGCGCGGCGAAATAATGACACATCCAGAGCCGTTTGGTTCCGGGCACGGCTATTATGGTGCCGCGCGCGGCCCCTGTCAATACGCGCAACGGGACCCGATAGGTTTCCGGGGTCCGTCCTATTTCCGCGCCCGGACGCGCAGCACGGTGACGGAGTGGGCGGGGAACTCGTGGACGAAGGTCGGGCCGATGCCGGTCACAGTGACCGTTCGCGGCGCGACCTTTTCGGGCGTCTCGACCGTGTTCACGTCGGCGGGGTCGCCGGTCAGGGTCTGGGCGACGGCGGTTCGGGCGACGCCCTGCGCCCCTTGCAGGTCCACCTGCATCTGCTGGGCGGTCGCAGACGTGTTGACGACTTTGAGGATGACGTCGCCCGTAGACAGGGCGCGGCTGGCGACGGCATACAGCGGCGCGGGCGGGGCGGGGGGCGTGTCGGTCGCCTCCTCGACCAGCTTGCCATCTAGGAAGCAGCGGATCTGACGGCCTTGAAGCTCGATTCGGATGTCATACCAGCGGTTCGGCTCGACCGTCACGGGGACGTCGGGGCCGAGCTGCGTGTTGGAGCCGTTGTGAACCTGCTCGATGGCGGTGCGGGTGTTGCCCCAGCCGCCGATGTTCCACCACAAGTAGTTGTTGGTGTTCTGGTAGTGGAAGGCGATCAGGAAGCCCTCGCGGCCACTGAGCTTGCGCGCCTGGACGTGGTAGGTGTAGTCGGTCCAGGCGGCGTCGCCCGCCGTGGCGCGGTCGTTCGTCTGGTCGCCGGTCTGCCGCAGGACGCCGTCCCGCGCCGCCCACTGGCCCTGCCCCAGCGTCCAATCCTCCGCCCCCTGGGCGAAGTCCTTGGCGTAGAGGGTCTTCCCGCCTTGCGTGACCTGGATGTCCCTGAACTCGGCCTGCGTGGCCCAGGTGGCGACGCCGACCTTGCCCGAAGGCAAGGGGGCCGCGACCGGCACGTCCCCTCCCTGCGGCGTGATCGTGATGGGCAGGACCACGTCGCCCCGGTTGGTGCCGAACATCTTCTGCACATAGTACGACGGCGAGCCGAAGCTGTTCAAGGCGTCATAGCCGATCAGGTTGGTCCCCCACTGGCGCGCGCCGGGGTTGACGTTGACCAGCAGCGGCGCGTAGGATTCCAGAACGACCACGTCCGAGTTGCGCTCCATGCCGGTCATCCAGGCGGCATCGCCCAGGGCGGCCTGCATCGTCGGGGCCGGGCTGCCCTCGGTCGAGGCCCACTCGCCGACGAAGATCTTGGGGCCGGAGCGGTCCGTGTTGTCGTAGTGGTGGGCGTCATTCGCCATCGCCGCCGCCGAGCGGTAGTAGTGGTCGTCCAGCACGTCCATTTTGTGCCCCCGGACGCGGGCCGTGGCGATGATCTGCAAGCGCGGGTACTTCGCCTTGATGGCGTCATAGAACTGGGCGTAGCGGCCATCGTAGCTGCCCGAATTGTCGAAAAAGTCCTCGTTGCCGATCTCCACATAGGTCAGCGGGAACGGGGCCGGGTGGCCGTCCTTGATCCGCCGCGCCCCCCAGGTCGTGTCCGCGCCGCCCGTGACGTACTCGATCTCGTCCAGGGCGTCCTGCACGAACGGCGCGAGCGCGGGGCCGGGCGCGGCGCGCTCGTGGCCCAGCGCGAAGCCGGCGAAGACGGCCAGGACGGGCTGCATCTTCAGGTCCTCGCACCACCCCAGGAACTCCAAAAGCCCCATGCCGTCGGTCGAGCGATACCCCCACGGGCCTTGATGTCCGGGCCGCTGGTCAATCGGGCCGATCGTGTCCTTCCACTCGAACCGCTCGGCGATGGTGTTCCCTTCCAGGTAGTTGCCGCCGGGCATCCGCAGAAACGCGGGCTGCATGTCGGCCATCTTCTGCATGAGATCAATCCGGTTGCCGTTCGGGCGACCGTGGTAGGTCGGCGGCATCAGCGAGACCTGGGACAGCCAGACCGTGCCCGCGCCGCCGGCGGAGAGGACGAAGCGGTTTGCCGTGGAGGAGGGGGCGGCGGCGCCCGTGGTCAGCGTCACCGTGTACGGCTTCCAGTCCGTCGTGAGCGCGGGGATTTGGGCGGTGGCATGGATGGTCTCGCCATCGTTGCTCTCAATGTCCACGGTCAGCGGCCCGGTGAAACCTGGGCTGCTTTTGGCGTAGAACGAGGCGCGGTAGGTGGTGCGGGGCTTGACGGGGATGCCCCAGTAGCCCTCGTTGGCGGCCCCGACGTGCTGGCCCGCCGTGGCGGCGGAAATGTCCAGCCGCAGCGAGTTCGTCAGCGCGGTTCCAGGAACGGGGTTGCCCATGTCCAGCGAGATCGTGCCCGCCCCGCCGCCGCTGGTGACGACGGACCAGTGGGCGGGGCCGTTCGGGTCGTCCTTGAGGGCGCGGTTCTGGATCAGCTCGGCGTACAGGCCGCCGTCGTAGGAGTGGTTGATCTCCTCGGTCATCAGGCCGAAGAACGTGGGGCTGATGCGGACGCCCGGTTTGTTCACCTGGACGGTGAGCTGCCCCGGAGCGGCGTGGACTCCGGCGGCGACGGCGGTCAAAAGCGCCGGGGCGAGCCAGGCGCGGAGTGTTGATTTCAGTGTCATGGTGCTTCGTGTCATAGTGCGATGTGGTTCCATTAGCGCGATGTGGTTCCGTTGATGCCGCGCCGTAAGCGGCGAAATTACTCATGGGGCTGAACCCCCGTGCTTTAACAGAGCAAATCCCCGCCTTCGCGGGCGAAGAAACAACTTTGGTCTTATGCCCGCGCAGGCGGGGGCTTGCACTTCTAAAGCACGGGGGTTCAGCCCCGTGGCATTGAGGCTCCTATCACAGCGTCGCCGTCCACCCGCCGCCCGCCACGGCCCGCGCGAAGACTTCTTCATCCAGCGATAGGCCGAAGCCAGGGGCGTCGGGCACGGACACCCGACCGTCTTCCAAAACGTAGCCCGAGGTGTCCAGGCCGGGCGTTGCGGCCTCGTCCCACTCCACGAAGGTCCACCCGCGCAGGGCGGGGGCGAGGTGGCAGGAGACGTGGTTGCCCAGGTGCCCGCCGTAGTGGTGCGGGGCGGAGCGGGCGCCCCATGCATCTAATTGTTTCCCCAGCGCGAGCCAGCGCGTCAGGCCGTGGCCGAAGATGTCGTACTGGACCACGTCCACCAGACCTTCCTGCGCCCAGCGCAACAGGGACGGCGACGCCTCGCCCTCGCCGTCGGCGACCAGCGTGGGCAGGCCCTCGGTTTGTAACCACTCTTTGAGGTCGCGGTACAAGGTAGCGTCCTCGTGAAACGGCTCCTCCATCCAGTAGATACGGCAGTCAGCGGTCTCGGCCAGGGCGTGCTTGGTCAGGTTCAGGTTCCAGCCGTTGTTGGCGTCCAACAGCAGCGTCGCCTCCGGCCCGGCGGCGGCGCGGACGGCGCGGATCACGGCGATGTCGCGCCGCATCCCCGCGTCGGGCGGCATCCAGCGCGCGCCGCGCCCGACCTTGATCTTGAACGCCCGGTGGCCGAGCGCATAGCCGTCCGCCGCCTCGGACGCGAGGAGTGCGGCGGCCTCCTCGTCCGAGTCCAGGTGCAGGTCGTCCATGTAGAGCGACGTGTCGTAGCAGCGGACGCGCAGGGCATCGGGAACCGGCATCCCGGCGATGGCCGCCGCCAGGGCATAGACCGGGCGGTCCGCCAACCGGCCCGCCAGGTCCCACAACGGCCACTCGAACGCAAGCCACGGCTCGCCGACGCCCCCGCCCCCGGCGAACAGATCGCTCACGCTCCGGCCCAGCAGTTCCGACCCGCGTTCGCGGCCCGCCCGGCAGACGCCGAAGCCGGATGCGCCGTCCTGCGTCGTCAGGCGCAGGAGCGGGACGCGCACACGGTCGCCGTGCTCGCCCAGCCGGGCGTTGCTCCCGGCGACGCGCGGGCGACGGCCTTCGAGGACGCCCCAGGCGGCGGCAGTAATGGTGTCGTGCATCTTTTGTCTCTGCCCTGGAGGGAGAGGCGGTTAAAACCGCAGCAACAAGTTCACGAAACCTGCCTTCGCAGGTTAAGAGCGGCTTATTCCTAGTCCGCGCAGGCGGACTTTGTGATTTTGTTGCTGCGACTTCAGTCGCCCCTCCTAGGACTATTTGTAGACCTCGAAGCTGAACAGCGAGTAGCCGAACTGTGTCCCGCGCTTGGTGCCGTACATCCGCACGAACCGCGCGGGCGTGGGGGCGAACTTGATCTCCTCCTCGCCTCCCTGCCCTTCCGTCGTCCGGTACACGTCCGTCCAGGTCGTGCCGTCGGGGCTGACCTGAATCTGATAAGCAGAGCCGAAGGCCGTTTCCCAGTTCAGAAGGACGTGGCTGATCGGGGTGACGCTGCCCAGGTCCACGCTGATCCACTGCGGGTCGCTGGCGGCGCTGCTCCAGCGCGTTTCGTCGCTGCCGTCCACGGCCCCTTCCGGCCTGTAGTCTCCGCCGGCCTGCACTGAGGAGGCCGTGACGGGGCGGCCCTGGGCGAGATCCTTCTCCGTGCGGGCCGGACCCGCGAGCGCGGGCTTGGATTCGCCCAGGAACGGGATCGGCTGGGTGAAGTCGGACGCCAGCCGCACCCGCGCGGCCTGCCGGATGTCGCGGGAGGACGCGCCGATCTGGAGGTCGTAGTCGCCCGCGTCCGCCTTCCACTGCCTGCCGGGGACGTCGCAGTAGGCCAGGGCGCGCGGGGCGATCTGGAGCCGGACGGTCTTGGTCTCGCCCGGAGCCAGCTCGATCTTGGCGAAGTTTTTGAGTTCGCGCACGGGCTTGTCTATCTTCGGGTTCGGGTCGTGGACGTACAGTTCGACGACCTCGGCTCCGGCCCGGCGTCCTGTGTTGGTGACGGCGAGGCTGGCCGTGACGGTCCCGTCCGGCGCAAGGGTCGCCCGGTCGAGCGTCATGGGGCCGTAGCGGAACGTGGTGTAGGACAGGCCGTAGCCGAACGGGAACAGCGGCGTGATCTTCGCCTTGTCGAAGTGGCGGTAGCCGACGTAGATGCCCTCGGCGTAGTCCACATGGCCCTGCGTGCCGGGGAAGTGGCCGAAGTCGGGGTAGTCCTCGCGCCGGGCGGCCAGCGTGTCGGGCAGCTTGCCGGACGGGTTCACGTCGCCGAACAGGACGGCGGCCAGGGCGTGCCCGCCCTCCTGGCCGGGGAACCAGGTCTCGACCAGTCCGGGGACGCGACCCAGCCAGGCGGTCATGGTGACGGGCGTGCCGTTGTTGAGCACGACGATCGTCTTCTTGTTGGCGGCGGCGACGGCTTGAATGAGCGCATCCTGGTCGCCGGGCAGGGCCATCGAGGGCCGGTCCTGGCCTTCGCCCTCGGTCCCCTCGGTGCTGACGCAGACGACGGCGACATCCGACTGCTTGGCGGCCTGGACGGCCTCGGTGAAGCGGGCCGCGCCGGGGAGAATCCAATCCAGGGAGGCGACGGCCAGCCCGCCGTTCTGGTAGTACTCGACGCGCAGGTCATACGCGCGGCCCGCGACCAGGTCCACGGCCACCGTCTGCGGCGAGGCCGCGCTGTCAATCCAGTGGTCCACGAGCCGCTTGCCGTCCAGGAACAGGCGGCAGCCGTCGTCGGCGGTCAGCGACAGCGCGTACCGGCCCGTCTTCGGGGCGACCAGCTTGCCGGTCCAGCGGACGCTGAAATCCGTGCGCGGCAGGCCGGGGGCGGGCGAAGCCGTGTTCCAGTCGTCCTGAATCTGCGCGTCGGTGCGGACCAGGGCGGGCGTCCCTTCCAGGTTTTTGTTGGTGAAATACTCGGCCCGCAGGCCGATCCCGGACCCGTCGGGCAGGAGGAGCGCGGGGGCGGGGATCGGCGTTCCGGTCTGCGTCCCGCGCGCGTAATGGACGGCCACCTGGGGGCCGACCGCGTTCTGAATTCCTTCCAGCGGATTGATGGAATAAAACGGCGTCAGGCCGGGGCTGCCCGCCGCGCCGAACTGCATCCCCTCAGCGGCGGGGCCGATGACGGCGACCGAGTGAATCCGGTCCGCGTCCAGCGGCAGGATGCCGCCCTCGTTTTTCAGCAGGACGATGCCCTGGGAGGCCGCTTCAAACGTCAGGCGCTGATGCTCCGGCGAGTTGACCAGGGCGTGGTCGGGCGTGCGCGGGCCGTCGAGCAGGCCGACGCGGACGATGGCGCGCAGGATGCGGCGGACGTTCTCGTCTATCTGCGCGGGCGTGGTCTGCCCCCGGTCCAGGGCGCGCGCGACGTTTTTGGGGGCGAGCAGGCCGGGGCCGGGCATCTCCAGGTCGTTGCCGGCGTTGATGACGCGGGCCGTCTCGTGGACCGCGCCCCAGTCGGACATGACCATGCCGTCCCAGCCCCAGCCCTTCTTGAGCACTTCCGTCAGCAGGTACTCGTTGGCGGTCGCGTGGAAGCCGTTGACCCGGTTGTAGGAGGACATCAGGGTCCAGGCGTGGCCCTCGGTCGTGCCCGCCTCAAAGGCGGGCAGGTAGATCTCGCGCAGGGCGCGCTCGCCGACGCGGACGTTGACGTTGTCCCGGTCCACTTCCTCGTTGTTGGCGGCGTAGTGCTTGATGCAGGCGGCGCAGCCCGTGCCTTGCATCCCCTGGATGTAGCCGACGGCCATCCGGCCCGCCAGGAAGGGGTCCTCGCTGAAATACTCGCCGTTGCGCCCGCCCAGCGGGGACCGGTGGATGTTGACGGCGGGGCCGAGCAGCACCTGCACGCCCGTCCCCTTGTTCAGCGCCTCCTGACCGATGGCCGCGCCGATGCGCCCGACCAGCTCGGGGTCCCAGGTCGAGGCCATCGTGACGCCGGCGGGGAACAGCGTGGCGGGGCCGAGCGTGGTGTCCATGCCGCCCCGGACGCCCTGCCCGGCGTCCGCCATCGCCATGGCGGGGACGCCCAGGCGGGGGATGGCCCGCGTGGTGAACCCCGTGCCCGTCAGCAGACTGAGCTTTTCGTCCGGCGTCAGCCGCCCGAAGAGGTCGTTGACACGCACCTCCAGCGGCGCCTTCGGGTCCAGGTAGGGAAGCGTCGCCTGGCCGAAGGTCGACGGGGCGGTCGCGAGGGCAGCGAGCGCCGCGCAAAGCGTCTTGACGAGGCGGATTGTGTTCAGGGACATGGATAGGACCTTACGGCGCGTGGGCCTTGATACAAGCATTGACGGGGGTTATATATCGCTATTATAGAAGCACACACGGCGGTTGTCAAGGGTGTGTGATCAACCCCGCCCCCAGATGCACCGTCGCGCCGGGGCGTAGGGTGAGGGTAACAGCCTTCACGCCGCAGCGGACGCGGCAGCGCGTCCCGGTCGTGCTGTGGAGCGTCGCCCCGGTCAGCTTGCCGCCCCGCCGGGCCATGTCCACGACCCACTCGCCGCGCGCGCAGGCCCGATGCGGCGGGTGGTTGCCGATCAGGTTGGGCAGGGCGGCCTCGGTCGCCAGCAGGTGCAGAGTCTGGCCGTGGGCGTCGTCGCTGTCGTGCAGGCGCGCGTACAGTGTGGTGCGCCAGGCGAACGACCGCTCGCGCACGTCGCCCGTGCCGCCCCGCGCCAGCAGCGACGCCTTGGCCGCGTTCGCCAGGGCGGGCGTCTCGGCGAGGCTGATCCGCCCGCCGGGATAAGCGGCGTCCCGGTCCGGCCAGTTGTGGCGGCGTAGCGTCCTCATGTCCGCCCATGTTAATCCAGACGCGCCCGGCTGTCAAGTTCTGAGACAGGGCGATCAAGGCAATCACAGAGGGGGGGCACCCCCCGTACCTGCCCTTCCTTCTCCCGTGCCTGCGCTGCACATGCAATTGCCTTGGTTCCGGGCTGGGTTGACAGAGTGCGCCTTCCGTGATAAGATGGGGCGGCTTGCGGCCATACAGAGAATACGCGCAGTTATTTAGGAGACGGGATGAAAAAGTACGCGGCTGAATTCATCGGGACGTTCGTGCTGGTCTTCGGCGGGTGCGGCAGCGCCGTCCTCGCCGGGGAGAAGATCGGGTTCCTGGGCGTCTCCCTCGCCTTCGGGCTAACCCTGCTGACGATGGCCTACGCTATCGGGCCGATCTCGGGGTGCCACATCAACCCCGCCGTGACGCTGGGCTTGTTCCTGAGCAAGAAGATGTCTGCCCGCGACGTCGGCCCCTACATGGCGGCGCAGGTGCTCGGGGGGATCGTAGCGGCGGCGCTGCTGCTGGTGATCGTCAAGGGCGGCCCGAACGGCTACGACCCCGCCGTGGGGGGCTTCGCGGCCAACGGCTACGGGGACCACTCGCCCGGCAACTACGGCCTCCTCGCGGCCTTCCTGACCGAAACCATCCTGACCTTCTTCCTGGTCTTCACCGTCCTGGGCACCACCGACATCAAGGCGCCGGTGGGCTTCGCGGGCATCCCCATCGGCCTGGTCCTGGTCTTGATCCACCTCGTCGGCATCCCCGTGACCAATACCAGCGTCAACCCCGCCCGCAGCATCAGCCAGGCCGTGTTCGTCGGCGGCTGGGCGCTGGCGCAGCTCTGGCTGTTCATCGTCGCGCCCTTCCTCGGCGCGGCCATCGCCTCCGCCGCCTACACCGCCCTGCGGACGCCGGACCGGTCGCCGGACACCCCGGTCTCGTCGCGCCGCGCCGAGTCGTCCCTGCCGAGCCAGCAGGACGAGCGGGGCTGACGCGATGAGTAAGCCCCTCATCAATGGTGGGGGAGCACCTAACCCCCCGGCCCCCTTCCCTGACAGGGAAGGGGGAGCAGGAGGGAAACACCGCGATGCAGGCCGGAACGAAACGCCATCAGGAAGCCGCCGGAGTCCTTTGGGCGCTGCTGGCGCTCGTCCTGTGGCTGTCGGGGATGCCGCCCGCGCGGGCGCAGATTCGTCCTGCCTCAGACCCCATCGTGGGCAGCCGCCTCCAGCAGATCGTGGAGATGATTCCCGATGCGCCCCTGGACCTGCCGCCGTACCTGGCGAAACCCTCGGACGCCTACCTGCTGGTCACGGCGGGGGCGTCTTACACCGACGTTCAACTCCTGGCGAACCCGGAAGTGCCGCCCCAAACGGTCGCCCGCGCCCTGTCGTCCGCGCTCTCAGGGACGCCGCTGCGGGGTCAGCCGGTGGAGTGGTCGGCGGACCGCTACTCCGCCGCCCAGGTGTCGGCCCATCACAGCCGTTTCGGGGCCATGCGCGGGGCCAACACCGTTCCCGTCGCGCCCCTGCTGTCGGGACTGCGGCAGGCCGGCCTGACGCCCCATCTCCTGCTCCGCGTCCCGCGCTACGCCCGGACTTCCGCACCCCCGCCGCCCTACGGCACGAAGACGTTCTGCTGGTACGACGTCCGGCACCTGGCGGGGCAGTCAGGTGTGTCCGTCACGGCAGCCCTCTCGCCCCTAAGCCTGGCCCTGCCACTCGCGTTCTTCTTGGTCGTCCCCGTCATCGGCCTGCTCGGCCTGAGTCTCGCCGGGTTCCTCAGCCGCCGGGGGCAACGGGACGCCGCCACGCGGCGTCAGGTGTTCCGCTCGGTCAACGCCTGCGCCATGATGAGCGCGATGCTGGCGCTGTTCGCCGGGGTATTTGCCTTCTTCCGCTCGCCCGCCGTGCCTGCCCTGGCCGATCTGTGGTTCGGCAGCAGCGCCACAGGCGTTTTGGTCCCGTTCCTCCCCATCGCCGCCCTGCCTTCGATGCTGTTCCTGATAACTTCCCACAAACAGGAAACCCGCCGCTTCGGGCCGGTTCCCACCGCTCCCGCCATTCCCATGTCCGACGAGGAAAAGGCCGTCCGTCAGCGGGTCGCTCGGTGGAGTGCCCTGCCGCACTTGATCGGCATGGGCGTTCTGTTCGCGGCCATGATCGCCGTGCCGCGCCGCAGCCCGCTTTACCCAATCATCCACCCCCTGACGATGTTCTTGCCCGTCGTGGGCGGCGGCCTGGCCGCCCGCATCTTCCAGAAGCGGCTGGACCGGTTCACGCAGAAGACGCCCGACGACGGCCTGACCTGGCGGGCGCGGCAGCTCGGGCAGACGTTGGGCGTGCGGATGCCGGATGTCTTCGTGGAGGACAGCAGCCGGGCGACGCACCTGGCCTTCGCCTCGCACCAGGGCCACCACATCACGCTGTCCCGGAAACTGCAAGAGACGTTCACCCCGGCGGAGACGGATTTCGTGCTGGCGCATCACCTGGCCTGCATGAAGCGGCGGGGCGCGGGTGACAGGAGGTGGATGAGGAGCCTGCTGCCCCTGCCGATGCTCGTTCCCGCCGTTCTTGTCTTGTCGCCGCGTTTCATCCCCGGTGCCCCCACGATGACGGCCCTGATCCTTTCCCCCTGGTTCTTCCCGGCATTGATCGGCTACTTCGGCCTCTTTCTCGTGCTGACAATCGCGTTAGGCAGCAAGGGCGCTCATTGGGAGGTACAGCAGGACATCCTTGCTGACCAAGACGCGCTGGAAGCGACAGGCGATCCCGTCGCCGCCGACAGCGCGCTGGACAAATTGGGCGCGGATGCCATATCCTCAGAAAGAATGGTGGCGATGCCGGCGGCTGGCACCATGTCGGAGAAACTTATGGCACAAACAGCGACAGGCCGAATCGCGCTGCGCCGAGCGGCCCTGCAAAAGACCGCGCAGGCGCTTGGTCTTGCGCCCACGACCGGCGCGGAAGCAGGTCGGAATGCCACGGGTTGAACCCCGAGGCTTAGAAAACCCGTCGCCTTCCCAGGTCTGCCAGTGCAGTCCAGGGGACGGGAGAGCCGAGCGTCATCCGGCATTGCGTCCCCTCGACGCTGGGCACTTCCGAGCCTCGGGTTTCAACCCGTGGCGAAACGATCACGCAGGAATAACACCATGAACACGCCGATCACCTTCCCCCGCGTCATAGGCGGGGGCGGTCAGGGTGCGTGCATCACACCTTCAACGGCCCTCACGCAAGGTCTGGAAGGGGCTAAACGCAAACCCCGTAATCCTTCCGGTGAAGACACCCGACGGCCTGCCCATAATATGGGTGTCTGACCCGCCAATCGCTGCTCGACAAAGGCAAACCTGGGGAAACGCAGGGACGCAAAGCCAAGGGCCTTCGCACACGGCATACGCCGTGCATGGCTGCCTTGCTTCCGAAAGTGCGACAGCATCATCATAACCGCCGGACGCCCGGCCCCATTCTAGAACGGGGCCGGGCGTTTGGCATTTCAACCCCCCGGATCACCGCTTGGGCGCGACGGGCGGCGCTCCCATCGTGTACGTCCCCGGCGCGGGCGGCGGGAGGGGCTTGCCCATCGTGTGCGGTGCCCGGACGATCCTGCCCATGAGGTGCGGGCGCGGCGGGGCGACCACACCCCCCGTCGCGGTCAGGCCGCGCGGCGGCTTGGCGGGAGCGTGCTGGGCGGCGTGCTTCTTGGCGTGCGTCGCCGCCTGGGCCGGCCCCATCCCGCGCAGGAGGCCCGTCGCGCTGGCGAGCAGGAGGGCGGCGGCGTAGGACAGCTTTCGGACGAGCTTGCGGCGGACGGCGCGCAGGCCGACGGGGCAGTCCTGGGTGAGCAGGGTGCCGTCGGCACGGGTGTAGAAGCGGACGCACAGGCGGCCTTCCAGGCGGTTGACGAGCGCCTGCGCGTCGCGCTCGGTCATCTCGGAGAGGTTGTAGACGTTCTTGCGGCAGGTGCGGCAGAAGCGGGCCTGGTCGTCGCCTTCCATCTGATCCCAGTCGGCGTGACAGGGGGAGGCGACTTGGAGGGTCTGGAGCGGGATCATGTCGGGTTCCTTTGTGGCGCGTCGGCGCGGTGTGTTGTGCGTTTAGACCCGGCGGGGGCGAAAGGCTTCAATGACAACTGCTCGGCACGGGCAGGGGTCCGGCTCTGAAGAGCCGGTCTATTCGGAGAAAACCCCTCTGGGGTTGAAGACCGGGCGGACGGAAGCGGTTCCTGAGTCGCGGAGCGACTTCCTCCGAGTAGACCGGCTCTTCAGAGCCGGGGCTTCTTTCCATAGCTAGGCATCTCGCGGGTACACTCCCCTTATGCTCGCGACCTATGACGACTTGACGCCGGACGCGCTCGCGCCGCTCGGCTTTGATGACCCGGCCCAGGCCTGCCGCGTCCTGCAAGGCATGGCGGGGCATGACGTGCCGGACGCGGCGTTTGGGGCATTTCTGGCCGTCATCATCAAGGCGCTGGAAGGCTGCGCGGACCCGGACCGAGCCGTCGCCAACCTGGGGCGCTGGGCCGGGGCGGTCGGCAGCCGGGCGTCGGCGTATGGGCTGCTGGCGTCCTACCCCCCGGCGGCGCGGATGCTGGTGACGGTGTTTGCCGCCTCGCAGTTCTTCGCCGACCTGCTGATCCACACGCCCGAGTACCTGGAAGTGCTGACCAACCCGGCGATACGCGACCGGGGGCGCGGCGCGGACGCACTCTGGGGGGACCTGTCCCGGCGGGTCGGGATCGCCAAAACGCCGAACGCGCGGCGGGACGCCCTGCGCCGCTTCAAGCCGCCGGAAGTGCTGCGAATCGGCGTCCGGGACATTCTGGGCTACGCGGACATGCCCGAAACGGCGCGGGCCATCAGCGACTTCGCCGACGTCTGTGTCCGCATGGCCCTCCAGATCTGTGCCGAGGAGCGCGGCCTGAGCGCGCCGCCGTTCGCCGTCTTCGCGCTGGGCAAGCTGGGCGGGCGGGAACTCAACTACGCCTCGGATATTGATCTGGTTTTCGTGCATGGGGACGCCATGTCGGCGGGCGAGGCCGCCAGGCTAGGCGAGGCGGTGCGGGACGCCTTGGCGAAGGCGACGGACGCGGGATTCGTCTTCCGGGTGGACCTGCGGCTGCGGCCCGAGGGCCGGTTCGGGCCTGTCTCGCGGTCATTGGAGTCGTGCCGCGCCTATTACGAGTCGTGGGCCGAACCCTGGGAGCGGCAGGCGTTGATGAAGGCCCGCTGGGTCGCGGGGGATGCCGTGGTAGGCCAGGCGTTCTCCGAGATGGCCGAGTCGTTCGTCTACCGTGCGCGGGTTGAGGGGAGCTTTGTCGAGAGCATCCGGGGGAACAAGCGCCGCTTGGAGCAGAAGGTGGCGCGGGCGGGCGAGTCCGACGTCAACGTCAAGGAAGGCGTCGGCGGCATCCGCGACGTGGAGTTCACCGTACAGCTCATGCAGCTTGTGGCGGGCGGCGCGAACCCGATGCTGCGCGGGGGCAACACGCTGGACGCACTGGACGCGCTGGAAGAGAACGGCCTGCTGACGGGCGCGGAGCGGGACGCGCTGGCTGATTCCTACATCTTCCTGCGGACCGTCGAGCACCGGCTGCAAATCCGGGACGAGTTGCCCGTGCGGAATCTCCCGCGCGAGCCGGGCGAGCTGCGCCGCTTCGGGCGACGCCTGGGCTATGGGGACGGCGTCGAGTTTCTGGCCGACTACCGGCGGCACACGGCCCGCGTTCACGGGCTGTTCGAGCGGCTTTTCTACGGCACGGCAGCCCCCGAGCGGGAAGAGGTGCCCCCCGATGACATGACGGAGTGGGCGCTGGCCCCGGACGACCCCGCCGCGCGGGCCGCCCTAGGCGATGCGCTGGCGGCGCGCGGCTTCCGCGACGTGCCCGCCGCACTCCAAAGCCTGGGGCGCAGCGTCTCCGGGTCGCAGTACGGCGGCATCATGCCGGACGCGCGGGCCGCCTTCGCGTCCCTCGTCCCCGCCCTGCTGGACGGGGCGGGGCGGACGCCCGACCCCGACGCCGCCCTGCGCGGGCTGGACGCCCTGGCCGTCGCCGTCCCCTCGCACGCCGCCCTGTACCAGATGCTCCTGGAGAGCCGTGCCCTCCTGCCGCGCCTGTGCGTCCTGGCCGCCGAAAGCCCCTACCTGTGGCAGATGCTCCTGAGCCATCTGGAACTGCTCGACGGGCTGGCCGACGAAGAAGCGATGGACGCGCCGCCCGTCTTCGGGTCCAGCGACACGGCGGCGGCGACGGCGGCCCAGTCGCGGCGGGCGCGGCTCAAAACAGGCGCGCGCGACCTGTGGGGGCTGGCGGACACGGTGGGGGTGATGGCCGAGGTGACGGCGGCGGCCCAGGCCGCCCTCGCGGACGCCCTCCGAATCGCCCGGCAGGAACTCGGTTTTGGGGGCCGCTTCGCCGTGGTCGGCCTGGGCAAATTGGGCGGCGGCGAGATGGGCTACGGGTCCGATCTGGACGTGCTGTACGTCGCCAATCCGGGCGAACTGGCTTCGGCGGCGCGGCTGGCCGAGCGCGCCCAGCGGATTCTCAAAGACGACATCGCCCGGTTCGGCTTCCGCTATGAAATGGACGCCCGCCTGCGCCCCGAAGGCCGCAAAGGGCAGTTGGTTCTTGACGTGGACACTTACCGTGCCTACTACGCCCATTCGGCAGCGACCTGGGAACGGCAGGCACTGCTCAAAGCGCGGTTTGTGGGCGGCGATGAGACCCTGGGCCGCGAGTTCGCCGCGCTGGCCGAGGCCGCCGTGTACGGCGCCCCCCTGACGGACGCGCAGGCCGACGAGATACGGGCGATGAAGCGGCGCGTCGAGACGGAGCGCCCCAAAGGCCCGAACGACCTCAAGCTGGGGCCGGGCGGCATGACCGACATCGAGTGGACAACGCAGTTGTTGCAGCTGCGGCACGGCGCGCGCCGCGCGCGCCTGCGGACTCCGGGCACTCTGGATGCCCTGCGTCGCCTGCGCGACGACGCGCTGGTCACGCAGGCGGATTGGGAAACGCTGGCCGAGACGTACCTGCGGCTGATCGGCCTGCGGAACCGGCTGTACCTGCGGGCGGGCGTCTCCCGGACGTCTCCTGCCCTGCCGGACGACCTGCGCGCGCTCATGGCTCAGTCACGGGCGATCTGCCTGCGCGTGTTTTATGGAGAATGACGGCATCACTCCCCCTGCGGGACCATCCCCGCGATCTTGCCGTCCGGCGTCAGATGCACCGTCCAGATCACCGGCGTTCCGCCGTACAGGGCGCGGAAGCGATACACCCGCAGGCCGTTGTCGTCAGCCCGGCTCACCAAAGCCAGCGTGTCCGGGTGGAACGCGCCCGCCGTGGCGAGGTTCCGGTCCGTCTGCGCGATGACGGCGGGCGTCAGCGCGGCGCTCATGGCCGGCGTGAGGCGGGACGGGTCGGCCCTGCCCGCCGCCAGATCCGTCAGTACCTGCCGCAGCATCTGCGTCACCTGCGGCTCCGCGTCGGCGACGGGACTGTTCCCCTTCGCCAGATCCGGCAGGTACTGCCCCGCCAGCCCCAGCGTCAGGGCGTACAGCGGCCTGCCCAGGTTGAGGGCGGGGATGTCCAGCGCGTTGCTCAGGACGATGAGGGTCAGACGGTCATCCGGGAAGCGGAAGATGGCCCCGGTGAAGCCCGCCGCCGTCGCGCCGTTGTGCCAGACCAGCGCATGACCGCCGGCGCGGGTGGCGATCCATCCGCCGGCATATTCGGTCGCCGCCCCGCCGGGCAGGACAGGCGGCGTCCAGAGCAGGGCCTTGCTGGCGGGACTCAGGAGCGCGTCCCCGTCCAGCGCGGCGTTCCACTGAGTCAGGTCGCCCACGGTGGAAAGCACGCCGTCGTCGCCGAAGGTGAGTGTCGGGCTGAAGGTGAAGATGCCGTTCTGTAGGGTCGTGCCGTCCCAGAGGCAGCCGCGCGCCCGGTTCAGGACGACCGCGCTCGGGTCGTCCAGCCGAGTCGCGGTCATGCCGAGGGGCCGGAAAAAGCGCTCCTGAAGGAAGTCGCCGTAAGGCTTGCCGGTGACTTTCTCCACGATCATGCCCAGCAGATGATAGTTCGTGTTGCTGTAATCGAACTTCGTCCCCGGCGCAAACAGCAGCGGCTTGGCCGAGGCCATTCTGAGGATGTCGGCCCCAGTGTAGTCTTTCAGCAGCGCCCCCATGTCCAGCCCCTCGCGGTAGTTGGGGATGCCGGATGTCTGGTTGAGGAGCTGCCGGACCGTGATCCCCTTCCACGAAGCGGGCAGGCCATTCAGATACTTCGTGATCCTGTCATCCACGCCCAGCCTGCCGTCCTGCGCCAGCCGCAGGATCGCCGCCGCCGTGAACTGCTTGGTGAGCGACCCGATCTGGTAGGCCGTCGCGGGCGTCGCGGGCACCGACAGTTCGGGGCTGGCCTGCCCGTAGCCCTGGGACTTGACGACCTTGCCGTCCCGCACGACGGCGACCGAGAGGCCGGGGATGTGGCGGCGGGCCATTTCGGACTTCAAGTAATTGTCCACACTATCCGCGCGGGTCGCGCCCGCCAGAGTCGCCATCAGCGCGATCATCACCGTTGTCTTCCGTAATCGCATCCGTCTCCCTTTTCTCAACTCACGCCCCACAGGACGAAGAAGAAGGTCACAGACTGGTTATTCTTAGGTGTAGAGGGGCGCGGTTGTCGTTCGCTGTGATGACATGGAGGGGAACGCGATTGCCGGACTTGTCGTAGTAATCGAACGTAATATCAAAGCCATAGGGATTTAGTTGCTCAATCCCTCGGCTTTCCTGATCCATTTCTTGGGCATCCAGCAGTTTGAGAATATCCGGCAGTGCCTCCCGCGACACTTTCGGAAAGGAAAGTCGCGTCGCAGCTTCCGCTTCCGCGAGTTCAGGGAACCGCATCTTGTCTATGGCCCGAGCCAGACCGGACATACCACCCAGAGCCGCCCGAAAGCATCCCGCTCCCCTGCCGGGGATGTTGTAAGAACGGTGCTCTGTGCCCGCCAACACAAACGACACAGAGGCCGCGCCGCTGCATGTGGCTTCAAGCGACCCGCACAAGGAGGCAACCTCCAGCAGATCTTCCGCCCTCAGCACATAGGTGTCGGGCACCGTCGAAACGGGGTGCAGCCACCCATGCAGTATGTCATCTAGGAGAACTACGGCTTCGTCTAGCATCGGCTATGTCCAATACAGAATCCGGCCCTGCGGGAAGCGGCGGGCGATCTCGGACGTGAAGAACGCCTTCAGCGTCTTCATGGTGTCGGCGGGATACACATATTTGACGCCGCCGAACTTGTTGCGCTTCTCGCTCCGTGTTTCCTCCGTCATGTCCAGCGTCGTCTTGGGATACCAGCCTTGCAGGACCTCCTTGGAGCCGGGCGTGAAGCGGTGCGTGATCAGCTCAAAGGTGATGTCGGGGGCGAACCCGACCGCTTCCTGGGCTTCGTCCAGAAGCTGGGCGTAGTGCGTCTCCCAATCGTCCACGGGCATGATCGGGGCGATGACCAGGCCGACGGGGTAGCCGCCCCCGCCCTCGCTCCGGGGCAGGGCCAGGCGGCGCAGGGCGTGGAGCCGGGCCGCGACGGGCGCGACGCCGCCTTCCAGGCGCCGGGCGACGGGGTCGGCGTTGACCGAGGCGCGGGGCCGCGTGTGGCCGTTGTGAGGCAGGTCCAGCAGCGGCTCCACGGCGTCAAACTTGGTGGTGTAGCGCAGATAGGCGTGTTCGCGCGTCCCGAACCAGCGGATCGTCTCGGCGAGGCTGCCGGTCAGGTGTTCCAGCGAAAGCGGGTCGGTGTAGCAGGACGCCTCAAAGGTCGTCCCGGCCTCCTCGTTGCGGCCCGCGCCGGGTTTTTCATAATGGGCCAGGTTGTCCAGGATGCCGGGCAGGTTGGCGAAGGCGCGGATGACCGGCGGCCCGGCCAGGCTGCCGGCGAGGTAGCAGTACTGGCAGTGGGCGGGGCAACCCTCAGCGAGATGGAACTGCCAGTCGGCGGACGGCGGGATGGGCTGGAGTTTGAAGGCGCCCGGCGCGGCGACCACGACGGCCAGTGTCCGCTTGGCCTTGTTGTAGGTGGCGCGCTCGTCCTCCCCGCGCAGCCCGAGGAGCCGGTTCTGCTTCAGGGTTTCGGTGGGGACGCCCAGCGCCTCGACGCGGGCTTTGATCTGCCGCCCCCAGGGCTGTTCCAAAGCGGCGGGCGTGAACTGCGCCTGCTGCGGCATCCACAGGCGGGGCTTGGCGGGGGCTGCGGAGGCGGGTGTTGCGGGCGAGTCGAGCATCACAAGTGTCATGCTATTTGAACACCTGTGGGGGCGGCGGTGTTCCGCTGGGGGCCTCCAGACCGACACGGATTGGTGGCTCGCCCCCGTACTTTTACCGGAAGTTTTAAGGCATGGCGACGATGATGTTTAGACCAACCGGGCACGGGGAACATACAGGCTGGCGAACGTAATTGTTCCGCTGCTCGAACAAGAACTTCAAACGAACGCAAAGGATGGCGTCGCAACACTACAGGGATGTCATCCTTGCTTGGAGGAAACGACAAATGATCATCTCGATTATCATGTGGCTGGTGGTCGGCTTCCTGGCCGGCCTGATCGCGAAGGCCATCGTCCCCGGCCCGGCGGAGAAGCCGAGCGGCTTCCTGGGCACGGCCATCCTGGGCATCGTCGGCGCAGTCGTCGGCGGGTTCATCTACTTCTTTGTTTCGGGCGGCAACCGGAACTTCACGACCCACTTCGATCTGCCGAGCATCCTGTGGGCAGCCTTGGGCGCCATCGTGGTCGTCTTCATCGAGCGCGCCATCTCTGGCCGCCGCACGATCTAGTCAGCATCTCAGAGCGACAACTTCATAGACCGAACCGGACCGGGGGCCTGCACAGGCCCCCGGTTCTTTTTGTCGCGTCACTCCGCCCGCCACAGGAAGTAGACGCCCAGGACCGCGAACAGCAGGGCGGGCGACCAGGCCGCCAGGGAAGGCGGCATCTTGCCGGCCAGGCCCAGAATCTTGGTCAGCAGCAGGGTGTTCCAGGCGACCCACACCATCACGATGCTCAGGAAGATGCCCACATACGCCCCCGCGCGGGCGAACCGCAGGGCCAGCGGCGGGGCGCACAGGGCGAAGGCGAGGCAGAGGAACGGCAGGCCCAGTTTGGCGTAGTAGCTGAAGGCGACCGCCGTGTTGTCCTGGCCGGTGCGGGCCAGCGCGTCCATCTGCGCGCCCAGCTCGGCCATCGTCTGGTCGTCGAACGTCCCCCCGGTCGTCTGCGACAGGCTTTCCAGCGGCACTTGCAGGTTCAGGGTGATCGTCTTCCCCGGCAGGTTGCGCGCCTCGACCTTGATCAACCCTTCCGTGTCGAACGTCATCAGGTGGGCGTCATACAATGTCCAGACATCGCGGTCGTAGTCGGCGCTTTTGGCCGTGATCAGCGTCGGGAAGCCGCCCGGCTCGGTCGGGTTCTGGTAGATCGTTACCCCGGACAGTTGCAGCCGGTTGTCTTTGCCGGCGGGGTCCTTGCGGACCTCGCGGATGTGGAACGAGTAGTCCTGGAACGTGAAGACCTTGTTGGAGGCCAGGGCCGGGGACGCTTGCAGGGCATACGAGAACATCTGGCCCTGAGTCTTCTGGAACTCGCGCCAGGCGGGCGGGACGACGCGGTCGCCGACGAGGAACGACGCCCCGCTGGCGAGCAGGCCGACGACGATGATTGGCAGGAACAAGCGGCGCAGCGGGACGCCCGCCATGCGGATGGCGGTGACTTCCGAGTCGCGCGCCATGCGGTTGACGGCCCAGGCGGAGGCCAGCGCGACGCCGGGCGGCAGCGTCAGCGGGACCAGGATAGGGATGTTGAAAACGATCAGCCGGGCGACGATGAGCAGCGGGATGTGGTTCTTGACGAGGTCGTTGATGAGCGGGAACAGCGTGTTGCCGACCAGCATGACCACGATGAGCAGGATGCCGCCGACGAACGGCAGCACCATCTCGCCGAGCAGATAGCGGTCCATGCGCTTAATCATCGGGTATAATTTTCTTAGGGGGCGTTACTGCAAGTTGAGGCGGATCGTGAAGTCGGTGATGTCCAGGTCGGGGATGGTCACGTTCGGATCACTGGACACGATGACCGGGACGCCGCTGACGTCCTGAGCCACATCGCCGCCGGCCTCGATGTTCCGGTCACTGTTGAGGTAGTTTAACTGCTGGACCGGCCCGCCCGCCGTGGTGCGGACGAGGATGTTGACGAAGCTGTTGCCGGACTGGTCCGGCGGGTACAGGGCGTCAAAGTATTTGGTGGTACTGAAGTTCTCCCCAATGAGCTGGGTGGCATTGGTGGTAATGAAGTTGATCTGCAAAGTCTGGATCTGGTCCACCGTGATCGTAGAGGTCGCTAGATACACCAGCGGAAGCTGAAACGAGAGGGTGTTGCCCACGGCCTGGGCGGAGATCAAATACCGTCCCGTGCCCAGGTAGCTCGGCTGGAGGAGCTTGGGGTCGCTGAAACCATAAAACCCAAAGCCGGTGCCGCCGGGAACGCCCACATTATATTCTACAAAGTTCGTGATGGCCCCGGCGGCGAAGCCGTTCCCATACGGCGGCGCGACGACCGGAACGGGGCCTGTCGGCCCGGAATTGTTGGTGTTGGGCGTGTTGTTGACGTTGAACAGGACGAAGTAGTAGTAACTTGGGTTGATCCGGCCCGCGACCGTCATGGTGACAAGAAGCTGCGGCCCGGAGACGGGGCTGGTGATGCCGCTGCTGGGCGCTTTGGCGCAGCCGGCCAGCAGCAGGGCGGGCACGGCGGCCAGCAGGGTCCGGCGGGTGATCTTCGGCGTGTCTACTTTCGGGGGGTCTTCGGGCGTTTGCATCAGGTCATTATAGCAGGAATCGGGCCGCATTGACAATCAAGGAACAATCCGCCCCCCCCGCCCCCAGTAATGGGGGAACCGGAGAAACCCGTGGGGGCGAACACAAGGTTCGCCCCTACACGCTGCCAGTCAACGGGGGGGTCGGGAAAACCCTCGGCCTCACGGCCGTCTCCGGGCTGCTGCTGGCGGGGGCGCTGCCGCACCTGGACTGGGGCTGGCTCGCCTGGATCGCACTCGTCCCGTTCCTGCGCCTGTTCCCCTTCCGCACCAAGCGCGCCGCCTTCGGGCACGGCATGGCCTTCGGCGCCTGCTTCCTCGGCGCCATGTCCTACTGGATCATCCTCTTCGCCGCCCACCTCATCGGCCCGGCCCTCAGCACCCTGGGCTGGACGCTCGTGACGGCCTACCAGGCCTTCTACCTCGGCGTCTGGGCCGCCGGGGCGCAGTGGCTGCGGACGCGGCCCTCCC